>NZ_JBEZLR010000099.1:0-37926 GCF_040652275.1 Streptomyces sp. NPDC048275 | reverse complement strand
AAGTCGAGAGTGGGGGAGTCGTTGACCGACGACAACGCCGCAGATGGGCGTGCCAAGCCCCGCGTCCGCGGCATGATCCGCCGGACAGGCCCTAGTGTGATGCGCCAGAAATTGCGGGCTTAAGTCTGTAGGCTGTTTTCATGTCGCATCGGGGTCCGCGTGCTGTCGAGGTCGTGCTGTCCGAGGAGGAGTGCGCTGAGTTGTCGCGTTGGGCGGGTGGTGGGGCGGGATCTCGTTCGGCCGAGCGCGCTCGGATCGTCCTGTCTTGTGCGGATGGCGCGTCAAGTTCCCAGGTGGCGGCGGACTTGGGCGTGAACGTGGCGACGGTGCGCAAGTGGCGCTCCCGGTTCGCGGCTCACCGGCTGGCAGGTCTGGCCGACGAGCCGCGGCCGGGCCGGCGCAAGCCGGACCTGGTCCTCACCGAGGCTGAGCGCGCGGAGCTGACGCGCTGGGCGCGGCGGGCGAAGACCGCGCAGTTCCTGGCGCTGCGGGCGAGAATCGTGCTGCGGTGCGCGGAAGGTGGGACGAACAAGGAGATCGCTGCCGAGCTCGGTGTCTCGCACGGAACGGTGAACCGCTGGCGGTCGAGGTTCATCCGCCTGCGGCTGGACGGGCTGACCGACGAGCCGCGTCCCGGCAGGCCGCCCTCAATCCGTCTGGACCAGGTCGAGGACGTGCTCACGGCGACGCTGGAGTCCACCCCGGGCAAAGACACCCACTGGTCGCGGGCCTCGATGGCCAAGCACTCCGGACTGTCGAAGTCCACCGTCGGGCGGATCTGGAAGAAGTTCGACCTCAAGCCCCATCTCCAGGACGCGTTCAAGCTCTCCACCGACCCACAGTTCATCGCGAAGGTCGTCGACGTCGTCGGCCTGTACCACCATCCGCCCGAGAAGGCGGTCGTGCTGTGCGTGGACGAGAAAAGCCAGATCCAGGCGCTGGACCGGTCCCAGCCCGTACTGCCGATGATGCCCGGCATGCCCGAGCGGCGAACCCACGACTACTACCGGCACGGCATTACCAGCCTGTTCGCCGCCTTCAACATCGCCGACGGCAGCGTCATATCGCAGCTGCACCGCCGCCACCGGGCCATCGAGTTCAAGAAGTTCCTGGTCACGATCGACAAGGCGGTGCCCGCCGGTCTCGACGTCCATCTGGTCTGTGACAATTACGCCACCCACAACACCGCCGAGATCAGGACGTGGCTGGGAAAACACCCCCGCTTCCACGTCCACTTCACCCCCACCGGCTCCTCCTGGATGAACCAGGTCGAGCGTTGGTTCGGCCTGTTGACAGACAAGCTCATCCGCCGCGGCGTGCACACCTCCGTGAAGGCCCTGGAGCAAGACATCAGGGCCTGGATCGACGGATGGAACGAGAACCCCAAGCCCTTCACCTGGACCAAGACCGCCGACGAAATCCTCAACTCCCTCGCCGACTACCTCACCAAAATCAACCCACCGACCACCGAAACCTGAAACAGACTTAAGCCTGCAATTTCTGGCGCATCACACTAGGCGGGCCTGGACACGACGAAGGGGGCGGTCTCCCGCGCGGGAGACCGCCCCCTTCGTACCTGCCCTCAGGCTCTCCGCTTGGTGCCGCCCCGCAGGGCCATGTACGCCCTGTCACCGAGGAAGACGATGATGATCGCCGCCACGAGCTGGAAGGCATGGCGGCTCCAGTCGATTCCTCGGGTCTCGGCGACGCCGAGACCCTCGGCGATGGCGTTGCCGGCGATGGCTCCGAGGATGCCGAAGACAGTGGTCAGCCAGAGCGGGCTGTGCTGCTTGCCCGGCAGGATCGCCTTGGCCAGCAGGCCGAGTACGAATCCCACGATGATCGCCCACAACCAGCCCATGTCTGCCTCCTAGTACGGCTCTACGTGAGCATTACGCCCAGTGTCGGCCTGTCCTCCATACGCCGCATGTCGGGCGTGGCCATACGCGGTACGACGCATCATGTCCCCCCTGACAGCAGTCGACCCGGTCTCGAATGCGGCGCAGCCGCGGCGTAACGTGGAACCTGTTCGGGCCTGCTTCCCTGACCGGCTTCGGACCGGGTACGGGCCGGGGAGAGGCCGACACAGGCAGGTGGTGGAACGTGATGCGGAAGCAGAGCAAAAGCCAGGTCTTCCGGATCACCGGGGCCAGGCAGGGGCTTGACGAGGACGTCCGCCGCAGGCAGCGCCGCTACGTCATCTCGATGTCCGTGCGCACGGTCTCCGTGATCCTCGCCGCGACCCTCTGGAACGTCGAACGCCACGTCGCGCTCGTCGCGCTGGTCCTCGGGATCCTCCTCCCCTACATCGCCGTGGTGATCGCCAACGCCGGCCGCGAGAACGCGCCGTCGCTTCCCTCGACGTTCATCGATGTCCCCCGCCCTCCCATGATCGCGCCGCCACGGCCGGACGACTTCGCGGAATCCGTCCAGGAGGACTTCGTGACCGACCCGGGGGCGCGGCTGCGGGGCGAGCCGCAGGAGCGGACCTGACCCCGATCGGGCCTTGACCTGACCATCGAGGGACCTCGGAAAACGGAATCCAATGGCTCGCCAAGCTCAAGAAAAGCTCAGATCAATCATGTTGTTCCGGTGCCGGGCGGCGGCCCACCCGTGACATACTTCGTACGCGCTCCGCATCCCCCGTCGGAGCGACAGACCGACGCCGGGCAGCTCCCCCCGTGGCTGCTCGGCGTCGCCTTTTCCGAGCCGTCCAGGGTTGAAGAGGCGTCTAGGGTTGAGGAGTGAACTTCCCGCTCTTCCCCGATACGTCTTCCGCCCCCACCACTCCGCAGTGCTCGGCCAAGGGCTGTCGCGCCGACGCCGTTTGGGTGCTTGCCTGGAACAACCCGAAGCTGCATACGCCGGAGCGGCGCAAGACGTGGCTCGCTTGCGAGGAGCATCGCGAGCACCTGTCGAAGTTCCTGGGTGTGCGGGGGTTTTTGAAGGATGTGGTCCGGCTGGAGGAGTGGGCGGAGCCTGCGGGATGAGCTGACCCCTTCGGGGCGCAGCCTCAGCCGCCGATCGCCGACATCGGCCTCTCCGGCTGCAGGAACGACGGGTCGTCCAGGCCCGAGCCCGCCTTCTTGCCCCACATCGCGAGGCGCCAGATGCGGGCGATCTCCTCGTCGGGGGCGTCCGCGCGGAGTGCCGCGCGCAGGTCGGTCTCCTCACTGGCGAACAGACACGTGCGTATCTGCCCGTCGGCCGTCAGGCGCGTGCGGTCGCAGGCCGCGCAGAACGGGCGGGTGACCGAGGCGATCACGCCGACGCGGTGCGGGCCGCCGTCCACGAGCCAGCGCTCGGCCGGGGCGGAACCCCGCTCGTCGGAGCCCTCCTCGGTGAGCTCGAAGCGGGTACGCAGTGAGGCGAGGATGTCGCCCGCGGTGACCATGCCCTCGCGCTTCCAGCCGTGCTGGGCGTCCAGGGGCATCTGCTCGATGAAGCGGAGCTCGTAGTCGTGCTCGACGGCCCAGGCGAGGAGGTCGGGGGCCTCGTCCTCGTTCAGCCCCGGCATCAGGACCGAGTTGACCTTGACCGGGTTCAGGCCTGCGTCGCGGGCGGCTTCGAGGCCCGCGATGACGTCCTTGTGCCGGTCGCGGCGGGTGAGGGTCTTGAAGGCTTCGGGGCGCAGGGTGTCCAGCGAGACGTTCACCCGGTCCAGGCCCGCCGCCTTCAGGGCGGTAGCCGTGCGCTTGAGGCCGATGCCGTTGGTGGTCAGGGACATCTGAGGGCGGGGGGTGAGCGCGGCGACCCGCTCCACGATGCCGACCAGGCCGGGGCGCAGCAGGGGCTCGCCGCCGGTGAAGCGGACCTCGGTGATGCCGAGGCTGGTGACCGCGATCTCTATCAGGCGCACGATCTCGTCGTCCGTGAGCAGGTCGGGCTTGGCCAGCCACTGCAGGCCCTCCTCGGGCATGCAGTACGTGCATCTCAGATTGCACCGGTCGGTGAGCGAGACGCGCAGGTCGGTGGCCACTCGGCCGTAGGTGTCGATGAGCACGTGGGCCCCCTCCCTCGATGCGGATCACTGCCAGACACGATCGAGCCTACGTGACGGGACCGACATCGAGAGCGGCCGGATCCCACGAGGTACGACGCGGCCGCGTCGTAGGGATCTACGACGCGGCCGTGAGCGGTGACGAGTCAGTGCGCTCCGGTGCCCGTGAGGGACCGCACCTCCAGCTCGGCGTACTTGCCGGTGTCCGGTTCCTCCTTGGACAGGATCGTGCCCAGCCAGCCCAGCAGGAAGCCGACCGGGATCGAGATGATGCCCGGGTTCTCCAGCGGGAACCAGTGGAAGTCGACGTCCGGGAACATCGAGGTGGCCTTGCCCGAGACCACCGGCGAGAACAGCACCAGGCCGACCGCCGTGGTCAGTCCGCCGTAGATCGACCAGAGCGCGCCCTGGGTGGTGAACCGCTTCCAGAAGAGGCTGTAGAGGATCGTCGGCAGGTTGGCGGAGGCGGCGACCGCGAAGGCGAGCGCGACCAGACCGGCCACGTTCAGGTCGCGTGCGAGGGCGCCGAGGCCGATGGAGACGATACCGATGGCGACCGTCGCGTAGCGGGCGGCGTTGACCTCTTCCTTCTCGGTGGCCTGGCCCTTCCTGATGACGTTCGCGTAGATGTCGTGCGCGAAGGAGGAGGACGAGGCCAGCGTGAGACCGGCGACGACCGCGAGGATCGTGGCGAAGGCGACCGCCGAGATGGTGGCGAGCAGGATCGCGCCCCAGGCCGAGTCGACACCGCCGAGGTGCAGCGCGAGCAGCGGGGCCGCCGTGTTGCCCGCCTTGTTGGAGGCGATGATCTCGTCCTGCGAGATGAGGGCGGCCGCTCCGAAGCCGAGCGCGATGGTCATCAGGTAGAAGCCGCCGATGATGCCGATCGCCCAGTTCACGGACTTCCGCGCGGCCTTGGCGTTCGGCACCGTGTAGAAGCGGATCAGGATGTGCGGCAGGCCCGCGGTGCCGAGGACCAGCGCGATGCCCAGCGAGATGAAGTCGATCTTCGAGGTGGTCGTGAGGCCGTACTTCAGACCCGGTTCCAGGAAGGCCGAACCCTTGCCGCTGTTCTCCGCCGCCGAGCCGAGCAGGTCGGAGATGTTGAAGTTGAACTTGAGCAGCACCAGGAAGGTGATGAGCAGGGTGCCGCCGATGAGCAGGACGGCCTTGACCATCTGGACCCAGGTGGTGCCCTTCATGCCGCCGATCGTCACGTACACGATCATCAGGATGCCGACGAGCGCCACGATGCCGACCTTGCCGGCGTCGCTGGTGATGCCGAGCAGCAGCGAGACGAGGACGCCCGCGCCCGCCATCTGGGCCAGCAGATAGAAGATCGACACGACGATCGTGGAGGTTCCGGCCGCCGTACGGACCGGGCGCTGGCGCATGCGGTACGCGAGGACGTCGCCCATCGTGTAACGGCCGGAGTTGCGCAGTGGCTCGGCAACCAGCAGCAGCGCCACCAGCCAGGCGACGAGGAAGCCGATCGAGTAGAGGAAGCCGTCGTAGCCGAAGAGGGCGATGGCGCCGGCGATGCCGAGGAAGGACGCCGCGGACATGTAGTCGCCGGAGACGGCGAGCCCGTTCTGGAAGGCGCTGAACTGGCGCCCGCCCGCGTAGAAGTCGGCCGCGTCCTTGGTCTGGCGGCCCGCCCAGACGGTGATGACGAGGGTCGCGACGACGAACACCGCGAACAGGGAGATGATCAGCGGTCGGTGTTCGCTTGCTTCACCGGCCGCGAGAACGATCGAGGGGCTCATGCGCCGCCCTCCATCCGGGACTTGATGGCTTCGGCCTTGGGGTCGAGATTCGCGGCGGCGTGCCGCGAATACCACCAGGCGATGAGGAATGTGGTGAGGAACTGGGCGAGACCCAGCACCAGGGCGACATTGACGTTGCCGAACAGCTTGGTGCCCATGAAGTCGCCCGCGTAGTTGGAGAGCAGGACGTAGAGCAGGTACCAGGCGATGAAGGCGACGGTCAGCGGAAAGGCGAAGGAGCGGTAGGAACGGCGTAGTTCACCGAACTCCGCGCTCTCCTGCACCTCGACGAACTCCTCGGTCGAGGGGAGCTGGGGATCTGTCTTCGAGGGGGGCGGTGCGTCGGTAGCCACGGAGTCTCCTGGCGTTGCGGGTGCGGTTGCGACGGTGGACGGGGGCGAGTGGGGGTTCGCGGACCGGGACGGGTTGGGTACGGGCATGGCGTTCTGACCTCACGGCGACACGGATCACGTTGACCGGACGGCGAGGGTGTGCCCCGGGCGTGATCCAACAGGGGGCTCGATCGTGCTCGTGCTCCCTGCTCAACGTCACGGCGCCACGCATGGACCGGTTCAACTCCGGGGACTTCTTTCGGAAGTCGTCTCCGGCTTCTTGGGAAGTCATCTCCGGAAGGCGTTGCTGGCCAGGTCGGCCGGGAGATAGCTTCGGCCTGCACTACTCGTCATGCACCTGCCCGAGCACCACCTGTGTTCGGGCCGCTTTCGTTCCGGATGATGTGGAGATCCCATGGCTCATCTGCGCTCCAGACGTCGGCTCGCCCTCGCGGTGCCGGTCGTCCTGTCGCTCACCGCCTCGCTCGGTTTCCTGCCGGGCGCCGCGTCGGCCGCACCACTCACCGCGTCCGCCACCCCGAGCGCGGACGGCCCCGATCTGGCCTACGTGGTCAACACCAAGACGGACCGTCACACGATCGGCTCAGTGGAGAAGGCGATCGCCGCGGCCGGCGGCACCGTCGTGATCTCGTACGAGAAGATCGGTGTGATCGTCGTCCACTCGGCCAACCCCGACTTCGGCCGGCAGATCCGCGCCGTACGCGGGGTGCAGTCGGCGGGTGCGACGCGGACGGCGCCGCTGACGCCCTCGGGGACGACGGATGAGGGCACCGCGCAAGTGCTGTCGGCCACGCAGGCCGCCGAGGTCGCGAAGAGCGCCACCGCCGGCGAGGAGCCTCTCGAGGCCGACCAGTGGGACCTGCGCGCGATCGGCGCCGACAAGGCCGCGAAGATCAACCCGGGCAGCAGGAACGTGACGGTCGCCGTGATCGACACCGGCGTCGACGACACCCACCCGGACATCGCCCCGAACTTCTCCCCCTCGCAGTCCGCGAACTGTGTGGGCGGCAAGCCGGACACCACGTACGGCGCCTGGCGCCCCGTGGACGCCGACCACTACCACGGCACGCATGTCGCGGGCGAGATCGCCGCGGCCCGCAACGGGGTCGGCGTCGCGGGCGTCGCGCCCGGCGTGAAGGTCTCGGGCATCACGGTGGCCGAGCCGGACGCGGGCCAGCTCTTCTTCCCGGAGAGCGTCGTCTGCGCCTTCGTGTTCGCCGCGGACCATGGCGTGGAGATCACCAACAACAGCTACTACGTGGACCCGTGGCTCTACAACTGCCTGGACGACCCCGACCAGCGGGCCATCGTCGACGCGGTGAACCGGGCCCAGCTGTACGCCCAGAAGAAGGGCGCCCTCAACGTGGCCGCGGCGGGCAACTCCAACCACGACCTCGACGCGGACGCCATCGTGGACGACTCCAGCCCCGACGACTCGACCCCCGTGACCCGGACGATCGACCCGCACACGTGCTTCGACGTACCGACCCAGCTGCCGGGCGTCGTCACGGTGAGCGCGACCGGCGTCACGAGCGCCAAGTCGTACTACTCCAGCTACGGCAAGGGTGTCATCGACGTCGCGGCACCCGGCGGCGACCGGTACAAGATCCCGGACACGCCGTCGCAGAACGGTCGCATCCTGTCCACCCTGCCGAACAACCAGTACGGCTTCCTCCAAGGTACGTCGATGGCGACGCCGCACGTCGCGGGCGTGGCCGCGCTGCTGAAGTCCAAGTACCGGTGGGCCACCCCCGCCCAGCTCCAGGCGCTTCTGAAGGCCGAGGCGGACAACCCGGGTTGCCCGAGCGAGCCGTACGACGGGAACGGAGACGGTGTCGTGGACGCCACCTGCGAGGGCGGCAAGCGCCTCAACGGCTTCTACGGATCCGGGATCGTCAACGCGCTGCGGGCGGTCAAGTAACCACGGTTCGAGTGACCACGGTTCAGGTAACCACGGTTCAAGTGACCACACTTGTCCACCCTTGAGCTTCCGCACGGCTCGTACAGCTCGTACCGCGAACGAACTGGAGACTTCATGACCGCGCCTCGTATGCGCTCCCGTCGCGCCATAGCCATCCCGCTGGGGATGGCCACGGCGACGGCTCTCGCCTTCCTGCCGAACGTCAGCGCCTCGGCAGCTCAGGCACCCGGGCAGGTCGCCACCGACGCGACCTCCCTCAGCTACATCGTCAACGTCCGTCCCGGGCACGGCACTTCCTCCTCCGTCAAGAAGGCCGTCACCGCGGCGGGCGGCACGATCGTGACGTCGTACGACCGGATCGGCGTGATCGTCGTCCACTCCTCGAACACCGACTTCGCCAAGACGATCCGTGGCGTCCGCGGGGTGCAGTCGGCCGGTGCCACCCGCAACGCGCCGCTGCCCGCGCAGTCGACCACCGACGTGGGTACGCCCCAGGTGCTCAGCGCGCAGCAGGAGCAGGCCGCGAGCGCCGAAGCCGCCGCCGGGCAGGACCCGTTGGAGCCCCTGCAGTGGGACCTGCCCGCCATCAAGGCGGACAAGGCGCACGAGAAGACGCTCGGCAGCGACAAGGTCACCGTCGCCGTGATCGACACCGGCGTCGACGACACGCACCCCGACATCGCTCCGAACTTCGACCGGGACGCGTCGGTCAACTGCGTGACGGGCAAGCCGGACACGACCGACGGGGCCTGGCGGCCGAGTGCGGCGGAGAGCCCGCACGGCACGCATGTCGCGGGCGAGATCGCGGGCGCCAAGAACGGGGTCGGCATCACCGGTGTCGCGCCCGGCGTGAAGGTCGCCGGCATCAAGGTGTCCACGACGGCCGGCTACTTCTACACGGAGGCGGTCGTCTGCGGCTTCGTATGGGCCGCCGAGCACGGCGTCGACGTCACCAACAACAGCTATTACACCGACCCCTGGTACTTCAACTGCAAGGACGACCCGGACCAGAGGGCCCTCGTCGACGCGATCACCCGCGCCTCGCAGTACGCCGAGAAGAAGGGCACGGTCAACGTCGCGGCGGCGGGCAACGAGAACTACGACCTGGCGGCCGACTCGATCACCGACCCGGTCTCCCCGAATGACGCGACACCTTCGGACCGGGTCATCGACCCCTCCGAGTGCTACGACATCCCCACCCAGTTGCCGGGTGTGGTCACCGTGGCCGCGACGGGCGCGAAGGGCCTCAAGTCGTCGTTCTCCAACCACGGCCTGGGCATCATCGACATCGCCGCGCCCGGCGGCGACTCGACGCGCTACCAGACCCCGGCCCCGCCCGCCACCAGCGGCCTGATCCTCGGCCCGCTCCCCGGCGGCGGGTGGGGCTACATGGCCGGTACGTCGATGGCGTCCCCGCACGTCGCCGGTGTCGCCGCGCTCATCAAGTCGACCCACCCGCACGCCCCCGCCGCCCTGGTGAAGGCGCTGCTGTACGCCGAGGCCGACGCCACCCCGTGCACCGATCCGTACGACATCGACGGCGACGGCAAGATCGACGCGGTCTGCGAGGGCACCAAGAACCGCAACGGCTTCTACGGCTGGGGCACCGCTGACGCGCTGGACGCGGTGACGAAGTAACTCCCGTGCAACTCCCGTGAGCGGGTGGGGCCGGGTGATCACCGAAGCCCGTCCCCACCCGCCATGTTGACTCAGCACACCCGGCATAGTGCTTGTATGACGCAATCAGCTGCTGGTGCGGAGACGGAGTTCGTGTGGGCGGCGCTGGGCGGGGACCCCGCGCTTCTGCCCCGGGTGTCGACGGTCGCACGGCCGGGCGCACTGGACGCCCGACTGCCCGTACGGCAGTTGGCGCGGGCGTGCGTCGGGGCGTGCGCTCTCACGGGCGCCGAGCTGGCCGCCCTTCGCTCCGGGCGGGACGTGCCCGAGGTGCGGGTCGACGACGGGTCCGTGGCCACGGCGTTCGTGAGCGAGCGGCACCTGTTGGTCGATGGACGGGCGCCCGTCAACTTCGCGCCGCTGTCCCGGTTCTGGCGGACCGCCGACGGCGGGGTGCGGACGCACGCGAACTATCCCCACCATCGGGCACGGCTGCTGAGCGCGCTGGGGCTGCCCGGCGACGCGTCGGTGGACAGTGTCGCCGCTCATCTCGCGGAGCGGTCCGCCGTGGACGTGGAGGACACCGTGTACGCGGCCGGTGGCCTCGCCGTCGCCCTGCGTACGGCGAAGGAGTGGGCGGCGCACGAGCAGGGCGCGGCGGTGGCGCAGAGGCCGCTGCTGACCTCGGAGCGGATCGGCGACGCGCCGGTACGTGCGCTCGCGCCGCTCGCCGGTGCCCCACTGCTGCCCGCGGCGGGCGTCCGCGTCCTGGACCTCACGCGGGTCATCGCGGGCCCGGTCGCCACCCGCACGCTCGCCCTGCTGGGGGCCGACGTCCTGCGCCTGGACGCACCGCGGCTTCCCGAACTCCCCGACCAGCACGCCGACACCGGGTTCGCAAAGCGGTCCACCACTCTCGACCTGGCGACCGACCGGCGCGCCTTCGAGGAACTGCTCGCCGAGGCCGATGTCGTGGTCACCGGGTACCGGCCCGGGGCGCTGGACCGGTTCGGGCTCACGCCTCGGGCGCTGGCCGAGCGGCGGCCCGGGCTGGTGGTGGCGCAGTTGTCGGCGTGGGGCGGGTACGGGCCGTGGGCCGGGCGGCGGGGCTTCGACAGTCTGGTGCAGGTCGCCACCGGGATCGCGGAGATCGAGGGTTCGGCGGAGCGGCCCGGCGCGCTGCCCGCGCAGGCCCTCGACCACGGCACGGGGTATCTGCTCGCGGCCGCCGTGCTCCGGTCGCTCACCGAACAAGCGGAGGAGGGTGGGACACGGCTCGTGCGGCTGGCACTGGCCCAGACGGCGACGTGGCTGATGAACGGGCTTGTGCGGGAGAGGAGTTCGGCGGGGGCCGCGTACACACCGGACCCCTGGCTCGCCGAGCGGGACAGTGCTCTGGGGCGGCTGCGGTACGCCCTGCCGCCGGTCTCCTTCACAAACGGGCCGGAGGACTGGTCACGGCCGCCGAGCCCGTGGGGGACCGATTCCGCCCGGTGGGCCTGAGTCCCGGGCCGGTCGGATACGTACCTATGGGCGGAATACCGTCCTGCCAGTTGTTTCACCGTGCTTGCCCGGATCTGTGTCGACTGGTGAAGTCTTGAGGTGACGTTGATACGACCGAGAGCCGAGGTGGCCGACGCGAGTGGCCCGGGGCGGCGGCCCGCCGTCGGACGGGCCTTCGCCGTGCTCGCCCTGGTGGCCGTGGCCGCGCTGATCCCGCTGCTCGGTCCACGTGCCGCGCTGTCCGACACCGGCGAGGCCGCGGCTCCCGGAGTCGGCGGCATCGCCCTGCTGCGTGCGGTCCTGTTCGCGGCGCTGTGCGTCCCGGTCGGCGAGGTGTTCGCGACGCGGCTGGCCCGCCGGGTGCCGGGCGCGCCCCTGGAGGAGGTGCCTCGCAGCTGGGCGGCCTATGCCGCCGCGGCCGGCTTCGTCGCCGCGCTGGGGCTCGCCTCGGTCGTGGCCACCGGCAATCTGCTGCCGCACCACCTCTCCGACATGGACATCGGCGGGCTCTACCGGACCCGGGACGGCAAGCTCGCGCTCCTGGAGGTCAACGCGTTCGCCGTGGCCGGACTGTGCGCCCGCTCACGTCGACCGGCCACCCAGGTGTGGCCGCTGGCCGCGGTGGCCGTCGCGGAGGCGCTGCGCGCCCACCCCGCGACGGAACAGGGCCCGCTCGTCGGCTCCGGCCTGACACTCGTCCATGTGACGTGCGCGGCGCTGTGGGTGGGCGGTCTGCTGCACGTCCTGCGGATGGTGCGGAAGTGGCGCACTTCGGAGGCGGGTGGGGCGCTGCTCGGCCTCTACGCGCGCGTGGCGGCCGTCCTGTTCGCGGCGGTCACCGCGACGGGTGTCTGGAGCGGGCTGCGCCGGATGCCGTCCGGCACGGTCCTGGACCAGCTGACGGACACGTCGTACGGGCGCACCCTGCTGGCCAAGCTGGTGCTGGTGGCCGCCGTCGCCGTGCTGGCGCTGCTCGCGCGGCTGCGGTTGCGCCGGACCACGGACCGGCTCAGTGCCTGCGTGCCCGCGCGCGCGGAGGTGGTGGCACTGGGCCTGGTCGTGGCGGTGTCGGGGCTTCTGACGGCGCTGCCGCTGCCGATCAGGTGGTGACCCTCGGTCGGCAGCCTCAATCGGCAGCCTCTGTTGGCGATCTCAGTGGCGATCTCAGTTGGCGACGAGGACCTTGAGGGCCGTGCGCTCGTCCATGGCCTTGTAGCCCTCCGGCACGCCTTCGAGTCCGACGGTCCGGTCGAAGACGGGCGACGGGTCGATGGTCCCGTCGAGGACGTCGGGCAGCAGCTCCGGGATGTAGGCGCGCACGGGCGCGACACCGCCGCGCAGCGCGATGTTCCGGTCGAACATCACCCCGAGGTCGAGACCCGTACCGCTGCCGTGCGGCACCCCGACGAAGCCGATGGCGCCGCCGTCGCGGCTGATGTTCACGGCCGTCCGCATGGACTGCTCGGTGCCGACCGCCTCGACGACGGCGTGTGCGCCCTGGCCCCGGGTCAGCTCGCGCACGGCCTCGACGGCCGCCTCGCCGCGCTCGGCGACGATGTCGGTGGCGCCGAATCGGCGCGCGATGTCCGTACGCGTCTGGTGGCGTCCGAGCGCGATGATCCGCTCGGCGCCGAGCCGCTTGGCTGCCAGCACGGCACACAGCCCGACGGCTCCGTCTCCGACGACGGCGACGGTGGTGCCCTTCCGAGCCCCCGCGCCGAGGGCCGCGTGGTGGCCCGTGCCCATGACGTCGGACAGCGTCAGCAGCGCCGACAGCAGGTGGTCGTCGGAGGCCGCCTCCTTGGGCAGCTGCACGAGGGTTCCGTCGGCGAAGGGCACGCGCACAGCCTCGCCCTGCCCGCCGTCGTACCCCACGGAGCCCCAGAAGCCGCCGTGCTGGCACGAGGTGGTGAGTCCCTCACGGCAGTAGTCGCAGACACCGTCGGACCACATGAAGGGCGCGACCACCAGGTCACCGCGTCGGACGCCGGTCACGTCGGAGCCGGTCTCCTCGACGATGCCGAGAAACTCGTGCCCGATCCGCTGCCCCGGCTGTCGCGCCGCCTCACCGCGGTACGCCCACAGGTCGCTGCCGCAGATGCAGGACCGCAGCACCCGGACGACCGCGTCGGTGGGCAGCCGCACCACGGGCTCGGGCACGTCCTCCACGCGCATGTCGTACGGGGCGTGGATGGTGGTGGCGCGCATGGCGAGGGTCCTTCTCGTGCGGGGCGTCGATGGGTGCGCTCAGGGGGTGGTTGAGCGCATCTCACCGTACGCCGCCGCGGGCGCGGGTCGCTCGCCGAGGGTGCCCAGCGCCCCGCGGACCAGCAGGAACTGGGCGGCGGCGTACGTGAGCATGATCCAGAAGTCCGGCCTCGGCAGCTGTGGCCAGGTGGCGACGCCGGTGGCGATGAGCGTGTCCGAGACCATGAAGAGGGCGCCGCCGAGCCCTGCCACGGGCCCGAGCCGCGTGGCCCCGTACGCCATCGCCGTCAGCAGCAGGCTGTAGCCCGCGACGGGGACGCGGAGACCGGCGGGCAGGTCGGGCCACAGGAGGGTGACGGTGGCGACGAGGGCGACCGCATACCCGCCGGCGAGCCAGGCTCCACGCGCGCGTGGAGTGCTCTTTTCGACCGGCTTCTCGACGAGTTCGAGGGGCTTCCTGAAGAGCAGGAGGTAGCAGACATGCCCGGCAGCGAAGGAGGCCATCCCCACGAGGAAGGCCGGGTCGGCGTCGGAGAGGAGCAGGACGTCGCCGCCCCAGCCGCAGAGCAGCGCGGCGACCAGCAGGCGCGGGCCACCGCGTACAGCCACGTGGGCGGCGAGGAGAGGCATCAGGAGCGGTTTGGCGACCATGTGCCCGGCGTCGAACCCGACGGCGAGCGAGACGAGGTCCGCAACCGTCGCGACACCGAAGGAGACAAGCAGCACGCGCGCGTGGCGTTCGCTCACGCGACGCGCTCCGTGACCGACGTCTTCGCGGCGGCCACCGGCGTGGGCTGCCAGCCGGGCCCCCTGAACACCCGCCCCGCCCGCTCGCGCCAACTCGTCGCCGCCTTCAGGTCCCTGGCGATGGCGGCGTACTCATGGGTGGCGACGCGCAGGGGGTTGTACGTGGCGATGTTCTTGGTGAGCCCGTAGACGGGGCGCTCGGTCTCCGGGACGAACGATCCGAAGAGCCGGTCCCAGACAATGAGGATCCCGCCGAAGTTGCGGTCCAGATAGCCGCCCTGGGAGGCGTGGTGGACGCGGTGGTGGGACGGAGTGTTGAAGACGAACTCGAAGGCGCGGGGCAGTTTGTCGATGCGCTCGGTGTGGATCCAGAACTGGTACACGAGGTTCGCGGACGAGCAGAACGCGAGTGCGGCGGGGTGCACGCCCAGGGCGATGAGCGGCACGTAGAAGGGCCAGACCGTCCAGGTCGTCCAGGGCTGGCGCAGCGCGGTGGTGAGGTTGAACTTCCGGCTGGAGTGGTGGACCACGTGGCAGGCCCAGAGGATGCGGATCACGTGGTGTCCGCGGTGGGACCAGTAGTAGAAGAAGTCCTGCGCGAGCAGCATCAGCGGGATCGTCCACCACAGGACGGGCACTCTGAGAGGGGTCAGTTCGTGGATCGCCGTGTAGACGGCGACGATCGGGATCTTCCACAGGAAGTCGAAGGCGAGACTGCCCAGTCCCATGCCGAGGCTCGTCGCGGCGTCCTTCGTCTCATAGCCCGCGGCAGCCCCTTCGGCGGCTGGGTGGATCCTGACGCTCACCATCTCGATCACGGTGAGCAGCACGAAGGCGGGTATCGACCAGACCACGACATCGGGGAGGTTCGGCATGGATGCACCGTAGAACCGCTGGTCCGCTGCGGCTAGAGGTTGTTACCCACAAGTATTGCCGGCGGTACGCGCTTGCTTCTTGGCGATCTCCGCCAACCTCAGGGGCACGCTTGCGCGGTGCGTTCACGCCCCCGCCGCCCCCAGCAGGGCCCCCGCCCCGTACGTCACCACCATCGCCAGCGCTCCCCCGGCCACGTTCCGCAGCACCGCCCGCCTCGCCTCCGCCGCCCCCAACCGCGCGCTGCTCCACCCCGTGAGGACGAGCGCGGCCAGCACCGAGACGACCGTGACCCACAGCCGCCAGTCCGCCGGCGGCAGCACGATCGCCAGCAACGGCAGCAACGCCCCCACGGTGAACGCGAGGAAACTCGCCCCCGCCGCGTTCCACGGGCTGGTGAGTGCGTCGGGGTCGATGCCGAGCTCCACGCGCGCGTGAGCCTTCAACGCGTCGCGTTCGGTCAGCTGAACCGCTGCCTCATGAGCCACCTCCCGCGACAGGCCCCGCCCCTGAAGCAACTCCGTCAGCTCCTCCAGCTCGGCCTCCGGCTGCTCCTTGAGCTCCCGTTTCTCCGTCGCGAGGGCGGCCAACTCCGAGTCCCGCTGGGTGGAGACGGACACGTACTCGCCCGACGCCATCGACATGGATCCGGCCAGCAGCCCGGCCAGGCCGGCCGTCAGCAGGGTCGAGCGGTCGTCCGTCGCTCCGGCCACGCCGACGACGAGACCCGCGGTCGACACGATGCCGTCGTTCGCGCCCAGGACCGCCGCCCGGAGCCAGTTCAGCCGGGACCCCAGCGCCTCGCCGTGAGCCTCGTCGTGCGTGGGTTCGGTCACCTCCGGAGGATGGCATCCCGGAGGTCACCAGACACGTACCGACCCTCCCCTCGCGAAGACCGGGCTCGTCGCGTCCGCGGGCGGGGCTGCGAGCGGCTGTGCCAGTTCGTCCACCGTCGGTCCCGTCTTCGCCGCGAGGGAGTCCAGGTACGCCAGGTCGAAGCCGTACAGGCGGGCCGCGTTGCCGCCGACCATGGCCGCGATCTCCTCCCGCGGCAGGCCCGCGTAGGCGATGCGCAGGCCCTCACGGGAGTAGGGGTAGGTGCCCTCGTCGTGCGGGTAGTCGCTGCCCCACATGATCTTGTCGAGGCCGATGCGGTCCCGGAGCGGCACCTCGTGCGGGCGCATGAAGCTGGCGCCGACGAAGCAGTTGTCCCGCCAGACTTCCGAAGGGCCCTTGCCCATCGCCGCGGCCAGTCCCGCGCCGAATTTCGACTCGGCCGTCGACGCCTTCGTCGCGGCTGCGACCAACCGGCCGTGGTAGTAGTCCAGCATGTCGAGCACCCCGGGGATCCAGCCCGAGCCCTGCTCGGTCAGCACCAGCTTCAGGGCCGGGTGACGGCGGAAGGCGCCGCCGAACACCAGGTGCCACAGCGCCCGGTGCGAGAACCAGGTCGTCTCCACCATGAAGACCGCCCGCGCGGCCGGCTCCTCGCCCAGGGGCGGCGACGCCGAACCCGCGTGATGATTCACCGGCACGCCCAGCTCCGCGCACACCGCCCAGATCGGGTCGTACGCCGACGAGTACAGCTCGGGCAGGCCCGAACCCGGGGGTGTGCCGGGCAGCAGGAGACCGCCCGTGAGCCCCGCGTCCGCCGCCCAGCGGATCTCCCGCACGGCCTCGTGCACGTCGTTCAGGAGGATCTGGAAGACGCCCGCCCGGCGGCCCGGCGCGGCCGCGCAGAAGTCCGCGAGCCACCGGTTGTGGGCGCGCAGTCCGGCCCACCGCCGCTCGAACTCCTGCGCCGTCGGCGCCGGCGCCATCAGGGAGGCGGACGGGAAGAACGGCGGGATGGTGTTCGGGAAGACGACCTCCGCGACGATCCCGTCCGCCTCCAGCTCCGCGAGGCGCCGCTCGGAGTTCCAGTTCCTGTCGGCCGTGTCGGCGAGCAGATCCTCGTAGGGATTGACGTACGTGGCCGCCCACGCGTCGAACGCCTCGTGGTGTTCCTTCGCCAAGTACGGCCGGTAGTCCAGGAGGTCGGCGCCCGCGTGGCAGTCGGCGGAGATCACCGTGTACCGGTCGTGCCGGTCGTCGGTCGGTCCGTACCGGTCGTCGGTCATGGGGTCACCCCCAGGGCCGGGAAGTCGTGGTCGGTCAGCCAGTGCCGTCCCACCTCGCGCGAGCGCGCCCACGACGCCTCCACGGCCCTCTGGTCGTCGCTCTGGCCGAGATCGGCGGGAGTGGGGCCGATACGCCGGGCGAGCGGGGTCAGCCGCTCGACGTCGAAGCCGAAGACGTCCGCGGCGGCGAGACCGAGGATGCGGCGGGTCTCCGACACCGGGATGTCATGGAAGGTTTTCGACAGCCACGCGCGCGTGTCGGGCCAGGTGCCCTCGGGGTGCGGGAAATCGCTGCCCCAGAGGATGTTGTCGACGCCGATCTCGTAGCGCTGGGCGAGTTCGCGGCGCTTGGTGTTCGTCGCGCAGATGAAGATCTGCCGGTCCAGGTACTCGTGCGGGGGCCGCTTCAGCTCCGCGAAGGGCGAGAGCTTCTTGCCGCCGTGCGCGCCGAGATAGAGGCGGTCCATGAACCAGAGGAGGTTCGGCAGCCACCAGCAGCCCGACTCCGCGACACCGAACTTCAGCCCCGGGTGGCGTTCGAAGACACCCGACCAGAGCAGGAACCAGAGGGGGCGGGCGGGCCACCACGTCACCTCGCTGACGTAAATGCCCAGATGGTCGCCGTACTCGTGGCGCGGCGCCGCCCCGGAGTGGGTGACCACCGGCATCCCGCACTCGGCGGCCGCGGCCCACACGGGGTCGTAACGGCGGTCGTGGTAGGGCTCCTTGTCGACCCACATGGAGGGGATCATCAGCGCGCCGAGGCCCGACTCCTTGGCGCGGTACACCTCCGCGACGACGGTGTCGGGCGAGGCCGTGATGGGCAGCAGGGCGACCCCGCAGTGCCGTTCGGGGTGCTCGGACACGAAGTCGGCCAGCCAACGGTTGTGCGCCTGCGCGCCCGCCATGCCGAGCTGCGGGTCCTGGTCCCCGGAGAGGCCGAGGCCCACGCCGAAGGGAGCGGCCGTCCGGCTGTCCACGGCATCCGCGTCGGGGAAGACCACCTCTCCCGCGACGCCGTCGCCGTCCAGTTCCTTGAGGCGCTGCGCGGTGTCCCAACCGCCGCGCAGCCCCTCCTCGTTGTCCTGGAACCACTTGCTCGCGAACGCCTCGTTGCGGACGCCGAGCCGCGTCATCTCCTCGCGGCGCCGGTCGCGGCCCGCGAGGAATTCGTCGAAGTCCCGGTGGAAACGGGAGTCCAGATAGGGCCGGTACTCCTCGGTGGGCAGCCCGGCATGGCAGTCGGAGGAGATGATCAGATAGGGGTCCCGGTCGGTCATCGCGCGCCTCCTCAGTCCAGAATGAAGTTCTCCAGGTACGACGGGTCGGCGCGGTCGAGCATCGACTGCGACCGCGCCCGGATCTGCCGGTCGCTGTGCTCGCTCTGAGGCAGCAGCCAGAACCGGTCCGCGCGGATCCCCTCGGCGACGAGGTCGGCGACCTCCTCGACCGGCGTGAACCGCACCTCGTGCCCCGCCTCCTTCATCGCGGCCTCCCATTGGTCGAGGCTGCGGTACGGGGTCTTTCGCGGCTGCTGTTTCGCGTACCGCGACGGCCGGTTGCGGTACGACTCCCACAGGCCCGTACGGAGCATGTGGGGCCCCGGGAACAGCACAGACGCCCCCACGCGCGCGTGCTCCGCCTTCAGCTGCGCGTACAGGGACTCGGTCATCGTCACCACCGCCGCCTTGGTGACGGCGTACACCGACGCGGTGGGCAGCGGGGCGATCCCGCCGTCGCCCGACGAGGTGTTGACGACATGGCCCGGCTCTCCCCCGGCGATCATCCGCGGGACGAACGCCTGGACGCCGTGGAAGACGCCCCAGACATTGACGGCGAAGGCCCACTTCCAGTCGTTCGGGTCGTGCTCCCACATGCGGCCCTCCGCACCGGAGCCGACGCCGGCGTTGTTGCACAGGACGTGCACGGCGCCGTACTTCTCGTACGTGTCCGCCGCGAGCGCGAAGACCTCCTCGCGCTCCCCGACATCCACCACGCGCGCGTGCACGTCGGCGCCGTCCGCCCGCAGTTCATCGGCCGCCTTCCCCAGGGCGCCCTCCTCGACGTCCGCGAGGACCACCTTCAGCCCGTCCGCCGCGAACCGCCGTGCCATCGCCAGCCCGATGCCGCTCGCCGCACCGGTGACGACGGCGACCTGTCCTGCTCGGAGATCCATCAGACACTCCCCTCGGGAGGCCCGTCGAGGATCTGCCGCGGGTCGTCGTAGCGCTGGTGGATGTACGGCAGCAACGCCTGTGCGCTGACCCGCTCGGCCACCTTGCCCCGCTGGTCGGTGGTCTTCTCCCCGAGGGTGATCTCGACGAGTTCGCGTACGGGGAGGTCGGCGACCGGGTCGTACATCGACTCGCGCAGGACGACGTCCCCGGTGATTCGCTCCAGCTTGCGCACCTTCTCGTTGCGCAGGCAGTGCACGAGCACGGGGTCCGCGTCGAAGCCGGAACCGTCCACCGCGGGAAGGAACTTGAAGTAGAAGTCGGTCCTCCGGGCGGGCTCCGGGAGGGGCAGGTCGCCACTGAGGGCACCGCGTACCTCGACGAAGGCGATGCCGTGCCGGGCGAGCGCGGCGCGTACGAGGAGACCGTCGCGCTCGACGGTCACCTCGCCGAGCTTCTTGGGCTCCCCGAAGACCTCGCGGCCGCCGATGAGAGCCCGTTCGTGGGTCATCGGCATGACGAGCGGGTACCAGCCCTCGACGCCGTCATGCGCCGCGGCGACGGCGAACGAGCCCGCTCCCAACGGATACCCGGGCAGATCCACCTTGCTGATGTTCACCCGCACCAGGGGCCGCCCGGTGGGCTTGAGCGGGGGCGGCAGAACCGCCGCGACCGCGTCCGGATCGCTCTCCCAGACGGCCACCACTCCGGTGGACCAGATGTCGGGGAGCTTGGCGCTCGCGGCGCGCGCGGCGTCGATCTCCGCCTCGGTCCGTGCTCCGTACCGCACTCGTGCCATGGTCCGTACCACCCTTCGTGGGCCGTTACCTGCTGGTGGCGCGCAGCACGGTTGCAGCACCTGGGCCAAAGGTCCATAGCCATGCACCTCGGGGCTTGCACCAACCGAAACCAAGAGGAACCAGACAGAACCACCGGATGACCCTGGCCCCAGAAACGCTCGGTGGCCCCGGACGGCACGACCGGGCCCGTGCAGCAGCGGCCGGCGGGTGGGCGTGGCGTCAACTTCGGTATGGTTCGGTGCGATTGCAGGGTGCACGCGCGCGTGGCCCTGTCCCAGGCCCTCGGAGGCCCACGTTCCGGTAAGGCGGGGGCCGGGCTGTCAGTCGCGGCCCGTATCCTCAGTGACCATGCTCGAAGACCTGACGACCGCAGCGTCCCCAGCCTCCTGGCCGGCCGCGTATCCGCAGGGGTACGCGGTCGTCGACGTGGAGACCACCGGCCTCGCCCGGGACGACCGGATCATCTCGGCCGCCGTCTACCGGCTGGACGCGCGCGGCGAGGTCGAGGACCACTGGTACACGATGGTCAACCCGGAGCGCGACCCGGGCCCGGTGTGGATCCACGGTCTGACGAGCGACATGCTCGAAGGTGCCCCGCTCTTCCAGGACATCGCCGAGGAGTTCGCCGACCGGCTCGCCGACCGCGTGCTCGTCGCGCACAACGCGGTCTTCGACTGGTCGATGATCGCCCGGGAGTACGCGCGCGCGGAGCGTGAGGCGCCGGTCCGCCAGCGGCTGTGCACCATCGCGCTCGCCAAGGAGCTGAACCTTCCGCTGCCCAACCACAAGCTGGAGTCGCTGGCCGCGCACTTCGGCGTCGTACAGCAGCGGGCGCACCACGCGCTGGACGACGCGCGCGTGCTGGCCGAGGCGTTCCGGCCGAGTCTGCGGGCCGCCGCGCGCGACGGGGTCCGGCTGCCGTTGTTGGAGTGCCGGCCGCTCAAGGAGTGGTCCGACAGCGCCGCGGCACCGCGGATCGGGCGGCAGTCCGGTGGCTACTCGCCCAGCGGTTACTCGTCCGGTGGATACCCGTCCGGAAGCTGGCGCCCCTCGCGCAAACGCCCCGCATGCCCCTATCCCAACCCAGGCCGTTACGAAGAGGGCAAACCGCTCAAGCAGGGCATGCGGGTCGCCTTCTCCGGGGACACGTCCGTCGACCGCGAGCTGCTGGAGGACCGCGCCGTCGAGGCCGGGCTGCATGTCGCGACGAGCCTGTCCCGGCTGACCAGCCTGCTCGTCACGAACGATCCGGACTCCAGTACGTCCAAGGTGGTCAAGGCCAGGCAGTTCGGGACGCCGGTGATCGACGAGGCGGCGTTCGGCCAACTGCTGCGGGATGTGGAGCCCGCGTCACAGAAGTGACCGGGCCGCCGGCATGGCCGAGATCACCCATGGCCGGGGCCGCCGGCGTGACCGAGGCCGCCCATGGCCGGGGCCGCCGACGCCACCGAGGCTGCCGACGCGACCGGGGCCCTGACGTGACGTGAGGACCGCTGACGGGCGGCAGGCGCGTACGGGTGATTGGCGGACGACTCGCCCGGCGCTCGCTAGCCCGCGCCGCGCCGACGCCCCACCCTGTGGCGCATGGCGAGATGTGAAGTTTGCGGCAATGACTACGGCATGACCTTCGAGGTGCACGCACAGGGCTCGGTGCACGTCTTCGACTGTTTCTCCTGCGCGATCCACCGGATGGCCCCCATCTGCGAGCACTGTCGCGTCCAGATCATCGGCCAAGGGGTCGAGGTCGAGGGCCACTGGTTCTGCGGCGCCCACTGCGCCCGCGCGGAGGGGAAGGTGGGAATCATCGACAAGGTGTGAGCGCACACGGGGGTGTGGCCCTCGACGGGACCCTCCCGTCGAGGGCCAATTGGTGCGGGGTACCGTCAATGGCGTGTACCGCTTCCTGTTGTCCCGGCAATGGGTGATCCTCACCCTTGTGACGCTCCTGCTCATCCCGACGATGATCCGGCTGGGCTTCTGGCAGCTACACCGTCATGAGCACAAGGTCGCGCTGAACGAGGTGATCTCGCAGTCGCTGGCGGCCGATCCGGTGCCCGCCGAGTCGCTCACCGCGCCGGGGCAGCACGTCGAGCACGAGGACCTGTACCGCCGGGTGACCGCGAGGGGCACGTTCGACACCGCGGACGAGGTCGTCGTACGGCGTCGTACGAACGCCGACGGCGAGGTCGGCTACCACGTCCTGACCCCGTTCGTCCTGGACGACGGCCGGGTGCTGATCGTCAACCGGGGCTGGGTCCCCTCCAACGGCTCGCAGACCGCGTTCCCGAAGATCCCGGCTCCCGCGCAGGGCGAGATCACCGTCACCGGGCGACTGATGCCGGACGAGACGACCGGCCGCAGCGGCATCAAGAACGTCCAGGGACTGCCCGACCGCCAGGTCATGCTGATCGACAGCGAGCAGCAGGCGAAGAGCCTCGGCAAGCAGGTCCTCGGCGGCTACATCGAGCAGACCGCGCCCGAGACCAAGGGCGACTCCCCCGAGCTGATCCCCGACCCCGAGCACAACGACATCGGTCCGCACATGGCGTACGCGATCCAGTGGTGGCTCTTCTCTGCGGGCGTGCCCGTGGGCTGGATCATCCTCGTCCGCCGCGAGCGCCGCGACCGGGCGGCAGCCGCCGCGTCGGAGGTCTCTCGGGAGCCGGCCACGGCAGCCGTGTAGCTCGGCGTCTCGAACCGCCCCCCGCACCCGGCCCCCACGTCACCCGGTCGGCCCCCGCGCAGATTGACCCCGGCTCCCGCCGGGAACTCGCCCCACGTGCACCCACGTATCGAGGACTACGCGCTCATCGGGGACGAACAGACCGCCGCTCTGGTGGGCCGGGGCGGGTCCATCGACTGGCTCTGTCTGCCACGGTTCGACTCGGCGGCCTGCTTCGCCGCGCTGCTGGGCGACGAGGAGAACGGCCACTGGCACATCGCACCCACGGGCGCGGGCCCCTGCACCCGGCGCGCCTACCGGCCGGACACGCTGGTGCTCGACTCCGAGTGGGAGACGGACGAGGGCGCGGTCCGCGTCACCGACTTCATGCCGCAGCGCGAACACGCGCCCGATCTCGTCCGCATCATCGAAGGCCTCAGCGGCCGGGTGACGGTGCACAGCACCCTGCGGCTGCGCTTCGACTACGGCTCGGTCGTGCCGTGGATGCGCAGGGCGGACGGCCACCGGGTGGCCGTCGCGGGCCCCGACTCGGTGTGGCTGCGCAGCCATCCCGAGGTACGCACCTGGGGCAAGGACTTCTGTACGCACTCGGAGTTCACCGTGGAGCCGGGCGAGCAGGTCGCCTTCGTACTGACCTGGCATCCCTCGCACGAGTCGCGCCCACCGCTCGTCGACCCGTACGAGGCGCTGCGCTCCAGCGTCGACGACTGGCAGGCATGGGCGGCGCGCTGCCGTTACGACGGTCCGCACCGGGACGCCGTCGTCCGCTCCCTCATCACCCTCAAGGCCCTCACCTACGCGCCGACCGGCGGCATCGTGGCCGCCCCGACCACCTCGCTCCCGGAGGAACTCGGCGGCCTGCGCAACTGGGACTACCGCTACTGCTGGCTGCGTGACTCCACGCTCACCCTCGACGCGCTCCTGTCGGCCGGGTACCACGAGGAGGCCGAGGCCTGGCGCGACTGGCTGCTGCGCGCGGTCGCGGGCGACCCGGCGGACCTGCAGATCATGTACGGCCTCTCCGGCGAACGCCGGCTGCCCGAGTTCGAGCTGCCGTGGCTGCCCGGCTTCGCCCGCTCGTATCCGGTCCGGATCGGCAACGAAGCCGTGAAGCAGTTGCAACTGGACGTGTACGGCGAGGTCATCGACTCGCTCTCGCTGGCCCGGCGTTCGGGCCTGCCCTCCAAGCCGCACATGTGGCGGCTGCAGGTCGCCCTGATGGAGTTCCTGCGGACGGCCTGGCGGCAGCCGGACGAGGGGATCTGGGAGGTACGCGGCCCGCGTCGGCACTTCGTGTACTCGAAGGTGATGGCGTGGGTGGCCGCGGACCGCGCCGTACGCGCGCTGGAGAGCGACTCGACGCTCACCGGCGACCTGGACGGCTGGCGCACGATGCGCGAAGAGGTGCATCAGGAGGTGTGCGAGCGCGGTTTCGACGCCGAGCGGAACACCTTCACGCAGTTCTACGGTTCACGCGAACTGGACGCCTCCCTGCTGCTCATCCCGCGCGTCGACTTCCTGCCGGCCGACGATCCACGGGTCGTCGGCACCATCGACGCGGTGCGCGCGGATCTCGAACGCGACCGCTTCCTGCTGCGCCGCTACAGCGACGAGGGGACCGACATCGACGGGCTGCCGGGCGGCGAGGGCGCCTTCCTCGTCTGCTCGTTCTGGCTCGCGGACGCGCTGCATCTGACGGGCCGTACGCAGGAGGCGCTCGCGCTGTTCGAGCGGCTGATCGGGCTCGCCAACGACGTGGGGCTGCTGTCCGAGGAGTACGACCCCGTCGCACGCCGCCAGCTCGGAAACTTCCCGCAGGCGTTCAGCCACCTCGGCCTGGTGGGGACCGCCCTCAACCTGTTCGGGGGCGGGAAAACCGGATAGGGGAGGATGGGGGCATGGATCTTGGACTGAAGGACCGGGTGTACGTCGTCACGGGAGCCACCCGTGGCCTGGGCAACGCCGCCGCGCGGGAGCTCACCGCCGACGGCGCGAAGGTGATCATCACCGGGCGGGACGAGAAGACGGCCGCCGACGCGGCGTCCACGCTCGGCCCGAACGCGGTCGGGGTGGCCGCCGACAACGCCGACCCGGGGACCCCGGCCCGGCTGATCGCTGCGGCTCGCGAGCACTTCGGCGGATTCGACGGCATTCTGATCAGCGTCGGCGGCCCGCCGCCGGGGTTCGTCGCGGACAACACGGACGAGCAGTGGACGGCCGCGTTCGAGTCCGTCTTCCTGGGCGCGGTCCGGCTGGCCCGAGCGGCGGCCGCCGAGCTCGGCGAGGGCGGTGTCATCGGCTTCGTCCTGTCCGGCTCGGTGCACGAGCCGATCCCGGGGTTGACCATCTCCAACGGTCTGCGCCCGGGCCTCGCGGGCTTCGCCAAGTCCCTCGCGGACGAGCTGGGCCCGCGCGGCATCCGCGTCGTCGGCCTGCTTCCGGCCCGTATCGACACGGACCGCGTGCGCGAGCTGGACGGCCTTCCCGCCGACCCGGAGGCCACCCGGGCTGCCAACGAGGCCCGTATCCCGCTGCGCCGCTACGGCACCCCGGAGGAGTTCGGCCGCACGGCCGCGTTTCTGCTCTCACCGGCGGCGTCGTATCTGACGGGCCTCATGCTGCCGGTGGACGGCGGCGTGCGGAACGGGTTCTAGACCCTTTCACCTCGATCGATCCCTTCGATGCGATCGCGGTCAACTCACCCGCTCGGCCCGGTGCTTGACCCCGCGGAGGCGTACCTCCGCGGGGAGCGCGGCGAGGCCCGCCGAGTCCCGCGCGTGCGCGAGTGCCTCCGTCGTCAGCAGGTGCAGCGCCTGCCCGGGGTCCACATGAGGTTCCAGCAGGAGCCGCATCCGTGCCCCAGGGGTGCTGCGCCGCCCGGTCAGCTGGACCTGTGCCCGCTCGACGCCGTCCAACCGCCCGGCCTCATCGGCCAGTACGCCCTCCAGGGCACGCCCGCGCAGCAGCGCCCCCTCGCCGTCGCCCGTATCGACGAGCACCTCCGCGAGCCGACGCCGCCGCAGCACGGCCGACAGCCACCACAGGGCGAGCAGCACGAGAACCGCGAGGACGGCGAGGACGGTCGGCCACCACCAGCCGTCGTCCCGCCACCGGGTCCGCTCGGCCTCGCTCAGCAGCACATCGCGCCGTCCGTCGTGGATCCACCACGAGGGCGGCCGCACACCGAGGCCCACGGCGAGCACGGAACCGCCGAGGAGGACCAGCGCCAGACCTACGATCCCGAGCAGTACGCGGTTGACGATCCTGAGCACCGCGCTCACCCCTTCCGTCCGGGGCGCACCACGTGCACCGACAGGGCGGGCGGCCGGGCGAGCCCGAGCCCCCGGATCCCGTCGGCGAGCGCGGCGTCCAAGTCGGCGCGTACGTCGTCGAGTTCGCGGAAGTGCGAGACCGCGCGGACATCGACCTTGGTCCGTCTCGTCCGGACCCGGACCGATCGCACCCCGGAGACCTCCATGGCCCGGTCGCGCAGTGCCGTCGCGGCGGCGTCCCGGTCCAGACCGGCCCGTACGTCGGGGTGGACGCGCCGCATCGGCAGGATGCCGCGCAGCCCCGGCGTCACCGCGAGGACGATCAGCAAGAGCCCGACGGCCGCCGCGACCCCGGCGCCGACGAGCACCCAGGTGTCGTCGAGGGGGCGTTCGGCAAGCTGCCGGGCGAGGGACCTGCGCCAGTGCATGGCGGGCTGGTCGGCGCGTACGGCGGCGATGTCGTACAGGAGGACGCCCGCCCCGGCCAGGAGCAGCAGCGCGACGATCCCGGCGGGGACCCGGCGCACCGACCAGAACCTGCCCTGGCCGCCGTCCTCGTCGGCGGCGGTGGGCAAGGGGTCGTAGGCGGCCGCGGAGGCGGACTGGCCGAGCTCGCTCGCGGCCTCCTTCTCCATGACAGGCATGCGTCGGGTGGTGCTGTCGGAGCCCTGGGGCTCGCTCATTGCGTCCTCCCCTGTGCCGTGCCGGGCGTCGGTGCCAGGTGCAGCCGCTCCACCTGGACGGTCACCTCCGGCACTTCCATCCCCGCCAACGCCCTTACCCGCTGAGCGACATGGCGACGCACCGCCTGGCAGCGGCCACCGACGTCGGAGGGGTAGTCGAGTTCGAGCTGGACGCGGATGCGGGCGCTGCCGTGGTGGACGGCGACCGTCGCGTGCGGGGGCATGGCGTCGGGGGGCAGCGTCTCCAGTGCCTCACGGGCCGCCTGCGCGGCGATCTTCGCCACGACCCGGTCGGCGATCCGGGTCGCGCCGCGCTCGGCCGCCGCGACGGCCGTCTCGGGCCGCCGGGCCTCCCCGAGCCGACCGGTCACGGGCGTCACCGTCACGGTCACCGTCGCCGGTCGTCGCGAGGACGGAAGAAGTTACCGAGATCCAGATCCCCTTCGAGGAACCGCCCGACGACGAAGCCGACGGCACCCAGGGCAGCCACCAGAAGGAAGGCCCCAAAGCCCCCGAAGTATCCAGCGAAGCCCAACGCCATTCCGGCGATCATGCCGATCACGGCCAAGCTCATGTGCGCTCCTCAACTGTTCGGTGGCCGGCCGGTCACTGGAGCCGCGACTCCGGCTCCTCTTCTTCTTCCTCGGGAAGCTTCACATCACTCACCGCAATATTGACCTCGACGACCTCAAGACCCGCCATGCGCTCGACAGCGGCGATGACGTTCTCGCGGACGGCGCGGGCGACATCCGCGATCGACACGCCGTACTCGACGACGATCTCCAGGTCGAGTGCGGTCTGCGTCTCCCCGACCTCGGCCTTCACGCCCCTGCTGACGGACTTCGAGCCGCCCGGCACCCGGTCGCGCACCGCCCCGAAGGTCCGGCTCAGCCCGCTGCCCATCGCATACACGCCGAGGACCTCCCGGGCGGCGAGCCCGGCGATCTTCTCCACGACTCCGTCGGCGATCGTGGTCCGCCCCCGGCCCGCGGGATCACCGCCGCCCCGCCTGGTGGGCTTGCGGGTCTGAGGCGACTCCTTCTCGCCCTCGGGGTTCTGCGTCCGGTTCGGCTCCGTCATGTCGGTCATCGCCGTACGTCCCTTTCGGTCGTGCCCCTGTCGCCACAGTAAGCGGGGGTGCGCCGTCTCGCGCCGTGGATGCGGCAGGCTGGAGGAATGACGGCGGACCGATGGACGCAAGCGGTACGGCAGCAACTCCGGCTGGGGCGCCTTCTCCCCCTGGGACTCCCGCACGACGGCGCGTGGATCACGGAGAGGGCGGCCGAGGCGGTACTACGACGCGCGGCGGCCGGCCTGCGCGGCATCCGCCTCGGCGCGCTCCGGATCTCCCTCACGGACCCGGACCAGGTGTCCGACCCCGTCGTACCGCCTCCGCCCGGCGCACTGCCACCCGGTCCACTCCGCGTCACCGCCGAGTTCACCGCCTCGACGAACCCGACGGCCCAGGACGTCGAGCCTCTCCCCACCACGGCGGCCCGCCTCCGCCTGACCCTGGCCGCGGCAGCGACGGAACGTCTCGGCCTGACGGTCACGGAGGTGGACCTACGGGTGACGGAACTGCTCGACGAGGAGGAGCCCCCCGTCGCCGTACGCCCCGATGACCCGCGGCCGGCCGCCGAGCCGAAGGACCCCGAGGAGTCGCGTGCGGCGGCCGCCGCCCTGTCCGTACCAGGCGTGCTCCACCTGACGAACACCCTGGGCCGCCCGGTCCACATCGAGGACGCGCCGGGCGGCGACACCGCCCTGCCCCGCCGCCATGTCCGCATCGAACTGGCCGTCTCGGCGAACGAAAGGGCGGTGGAGGTGGCACGGGCAGTCCGGACGGCCGTCACGGACACGTCGTCGGTGACTGTGCTCGTGACAGCCGTGCACTGAAGCACCCCGTAAAGGGTGCGGGGCTGTGACCTGTACGGCACCGCCGACGGCCGCGACCAGCCTGCACCGCCCCGCAGCCAAAAGACGCCCTCAGTTGCCAAAAGGACGCCCTCAGTCCCCCACGCCCGCAAGGTCCCGCAGCCTCCGCGCCTGCGCCGCCCGCTCGGCAACCCGCTGCTCCTCGTACGACCGCCCCTGCGCCCCCCGCAACAACGCCTTCGTCTCGATGACCGCGTCCCGAGGCGCGGACAACAGCGCCGCGGCAAGGTCCCGTACCGCGTCGTCGAGCTGTTCGACGGGCACGGCGAGGTTGGCCAGACCGGTGCGCTCGGCCTCCTCGGCCAGGACGAATCGACCCGTGGCGCAGATTTCGAGCGCGCGGGCGTATCCCACCAGGCTCACCAGCGGATGCGTCCCCGTGAGGTCGGGCACCAGCCCCAGGCTGGTCTCGCGCATGGCGAACTGCACGTCGTCCGAGACGACGCGCAGGTCACACGCGAGCGCGAGTTGGAAACCCGCACCGATGGCATGCCCCTGGACGGCGGCGACGGACACGATGTCGCTGCGCCGCCACCAGGTGAACGCCTCCTGGTACTCGGCGATGGTCGCGTCGAGCTCGGCGTCGGCGCCGCGCGCGAGGTCGATGAACGACGGCTCGCCGTCGAAGCCCTCGGGCGTGAACGCCTGCCGGTCGAGCCCGGCCGAGAACGACTTGCCCTCGGCACGCAGCACCACCACACGGACGGAGCCCGGCAGTGACCGTCCGGCTTGCGTCAACGCCCGCCACAGAGCAGGATTTTGGGCGTTGCGCTTGGCCGGGTTGGTCAGCGTCACCGTGGCGATCGCGTCGTCGACGGTGAGCCGTACGCCGTCCTTGTCGAGTACAGGGTCGAGCGAAGCCATGGGGTGCCTCCGATGAGTGCGGCCGGATCAGGCGCGTACCCACGAGGGACGCACCTAAGTGACTGCACAGTAACCACCCGGCCGATCAACCGACCGGCCGGGTGGTCACCACCGAAGCCGATGGGGACGCCCGGCCTCAGGCCGAGGCGGCCTTCTTGCCCCGCGTCGCTCCGCCACGCCCTCGGAGCGTGACGCCCGATTCGCTGAGCATCCGGTGCACGAAGCCATACGAGCGGCCGGTTTCTTCGGCCAGCGCTCGGATGCTCGCACCGGAGTCGTACTTCTTCTTCAGGTCTGCCGCGAGCTTGTCGCGCGCGGCGCCGGTCACCCGGCTGCCCTTCTTCAGAGTCTCGGCCACCCGTGCCTCCTCATGGGAAGTGCGCTCTGGACTTCTCATGATCACCCCTCAAGGGCTCCATGGCCACCCATTCGGCAAGGTCCGTGAGACAAGGTTTTGACGACAGGAGCCCGTCCCCACAAGTGGAATCAAAGGTTCCGGGCGCCTCTGTCCGTACGACCGAACGGGTTGATCCACGAAGTACCAGGTCAGCGACGCGAGACGGCCGAGCCCTTGGGGGTAAAGGGCTCGGCCGCGAAATCGATGTAGGACACACCTCGGTACGAGGAGATCTCACACAGATGATGGATCACGGATCGGCCGAATGATCCATACGCAGTGGATCAGCCATTCGATCACGCCTGGCTGACGCCCGGCGAAACGGTGTCCCGGCTCAGGCGAGGGCCACCAGGTCCGCGTAGTCGGCGCCCCACAGGTCCTCGACGCCGTCCGGCAGCAGGATGATCCGCTCCGGCTGGAGCGCCTCGACGGCGCCCTCGTCGTGGGTGACGAGGACCACGGCGCCCTTGTAGGTGCGCAGCGCGCCGAGGATCTCCTCGCGGCTGGCCGGGTCGAGGTTGTTCGTGGGCTCGTCGAGGAGGAGGACGTTCGCGGAGGAGACCACGAGGGTCGCGAGCGCGAGCCGGGTCTTCTCGCCGCCGGAGAGGACTCCGGCGGGCTTGTCGACGTCGTCGCCGGAGAACAGGAACGAGCCGAGCGTCTTGCGGACCTCGACCAGGTCGAGGTCGGGCGCGGCGGAACGCATGTTCTCCAGGACCGTGCGCTCGGGGTCGAGGGTCTCGTGCTCCTGGGCGTAGTAGCCGAGCTTGAGACCGTGCCCCTCGATGACCTCGCCGGTGTCGGGCTGCTCGGCGCCGCCGAGCAGCTTCAGCAGGGTCGTCTTGCCGGCGCCGTTGAGGCCCAGGATGACCACGCGTGAGCCCTTGTCGATGGCCAGGTCGACGTCGGTGAAGATCTCCAGCGAGCCGTACGACTTCGACAGGCCCTCGGCCATCAGCGGGGTCTTGCCGCAGGGCGCGGGCTCCGGGAAGCGCAGCTTGGCGACCTTGTCGGAGACGCGGACCGCCTCGAGGCCGGCCAGCAGCTTGTCGGCACGCTTGGCCATGTTCTGCGCGGCCACCGTCTTGGTGGCCTTGGCGCGCATCTTGTCCGCCTGCGAGTTCAGCGCGGCGGCCTTCTTCTCGGCGTTCTGCCGCTCGCGCTTGCGGCGCTTCTCGTCGGCCTCGCGCTGCTGCTGGTAGAGCTTCCAGCCCATGTTGTAGACGTCGATCTGGGCGCGGTTGGCGTCCAGGTAGAAGACCTTGTTGACGACCGTCTCGACGAGGTCGACGTCGTGGGAGATCACGATGAAGCCGCCGCGGTAGGTCTTCAGGTAGTCGCGCAGCCAGACGATCGAGTCGGCGTCGAGGTGGTTGGTCGGCTCGTCGAGCAGGAGCGTGTCGGCGTCCGAGAACAGGATGCGGGCCAGCTCGACACGGCGGCGCTGACCTCCGGAGAGCGTGTGCAGCGGCTGGCCGAGCACGCGGTCGGGCAGGTTGAGCGCGGCGGCGATGGTGGCGGCCTCGGCCTCGGCGGAGTAGCCGCCCTTGGTGAGGAACTCCGTCTCCTGGCGCTCGTACTGCCGCATCGCCTTGTCTCGGGTGGCGCCCGAGCCGTTGGCGATGCGCTGTTCGTTCTCGCGCATCTTGCGCAGCAGTACGTCCAGGCCGCGCGCGGAGAGGATGCGGTCGCGGGCCAGGACGTCGAGGTCGCCGGTGCGCGGGTCCTGCGGCAGATAGCCGACCTCGCCGGAGCGGGCGACGGTGCCGCCGGCGGGGATGCCCTCACCGGCGAGAACCTTGGTGAGGGTCGTCTTGCCCGCGCCATTGCGGCCGACCAAGCCGATGCGGTCGCCCTTGGCGATACGGAAGGTGGCGGACTCGATGAGGATGCGGGCGCCGGCGCGCAGCTCGATACCGGAGGCGGAGATCACGGACAGACTCCAGGGCAGGGGTTGGCGGGATGGGCGGCTGAGGACGTTCCCGCCGTCTATTGCGCGAGGAGACAGGCCATGGGCCAAGTCTAACGGGGCCGTGCAACCACTTTTCCTGTGTGCGGGGGTTCCGCACTGTGACGCTCATTGCCCAGCGGTTCGCGGCCCGGGGCGATTCCGCCCAGGTCATCCACGGCGACGAGCTCCGTGGTCCAGACGTCGGCGGTGGCGCAGGGCTGGGCGATCAGGAGAGCGCCGGAGTGACGTACCGCACGCGCGGGGGCGAAGGCGCAGCCGGGGCGGGCGGGCAGGCTCCAGCGCAGATCGCCGTCGGCGATGCGGTAGCCGGCGATGCGCTGGGGAGTGACCACGGCGAGCATGTGGGCGCCCAGGGGCCGCAGCACGCCGGTCGCCTCGTGGTCGGCGAGCCACCGGACGAGCCCGGGCAGGGCCCGGTGCCAGCGCACGCCGCCGTTGCCGCGCGCGGTGTCGGTGACCAGTCCGTCGTCCCAGAGGGTGATCGCGTGCTCGCGCGCGGGGAGCACGGCGAGCGGACGGCGGCCTTCGCGGGCGTAGGTCCAACGGGGGTGACCGGTCGCATCGTCGTAGGCCTCGACGGTGGCTCTCGTCGTCCGCAGCGGGGGCCGCTGTACGGCGTGCGCGTGCTCCACGCGCGCGTGGACCGTGAGGCGGTCTCCGTAGGGGGCGCGGCGGGCTTCGTGGGCCGCGTTGAGGAGGGGAGCGGCGAGGAGCAGGGTGAGGGCGACGGGCAGAAGCGCACGAGCCGTACGGCGGCGGGGGGCGGGGGCCGGGATCCGTGCGGCCTCGGTGTACGCGCTGGCCACGGCGTCCGTGACGGTCTCGACGTCCGTGACGGCCTCCGTGTTCGTGACGGCCTCGGTGTTCGTGACAGTCACGGTGCTCGTGACAGTCGCGGTGCTCGTGACGGTCGCGGTGCTCGTGACGGTCGCGGTCTCCGTGACGGCCTCGGTGTTCGTGACAGTCGCGGTGCTCGTGACGGTCGCGGTCTCCGTGACGGCCTCGGGACGGGCGGCTGCCTCGGTGTCCGTGGTCGGCGGGACGGCCGGTCTGGCATCTGTCGCCTCGAACGGCACTGCGATCACTTTGCCCCTTTCGCCACCACGGCCCACGAATCAGGCGGAGAGCGTAGGCGCGGGCGGCCGGAACGGCCGTCAGGACACGGCGGACCGCCGACGCGTCCCCCGTTCGGACCTCCGCCCGGCGCCGGGGCCCGGGGTGCGTACGAGGATGGCGCCACAGAGCGACGTACGCACACGTACGCAAAGGGTGGTGTGCCCATGCAGTTCGACGACGACGCAGACCTGGACACCTCCGAGGTGCAGGATGCGCGCGGCAGTCGGATTCCCGGCGGCAAGGCGACCGTCGGCGGCGGCATCGCCGGTCTGATCGCCCTGCTCCTGGGGCTTTTCTTCGGGGTCGGGCCGGACCAGCTCGGCCTCTCCTCCGACAACGACCAGCCCGCGGCGACCTCCTCCTCGCTCGCCCAGGTCCAGCAGAGCTGCCGGACCGGACAGGACGCGAACACCAGGGAGGACTGCCGCATCGTGGCGGTCGTCAACAGCGTGCAGGACTTCTGGGCGGAGGAGTTCCGGCGGCGCGGCGGTACGTACACGCGGTCGCCGACGGTCTTCTTCAACCAGCGGGTCGCCACCGCGTGCGGCACCGCGACCTCTGCGGTCGGGCCCTTCTACTGCCCCGCCGGCCGCAAGGTCTATCTGGACCTGGGCTTCTTCGACGATCTGCGCACCAAGTTCGGCTCCACGGGCGGGCCGTTCGCGCAGGCGTACGTGGTGGCCCACGAGTACGGGCACCACGTGCAGGACCTGATGGGGACCCTGGGCAGGGCCCAGAGCGGCGTCACGGGGGCGAACAGCAACTCGGTGCGGTTGGAGCTGCAGGCCGACTGCTACGCCGGGGTGTGGGCGCACCACGCGACGACGACGAAGGACGAGTCGACGGGCAGGCCGCTGATCACCGACCTCACGGCCGCCGACATCCGCGACGGCCTGAACGCGGCGGGGGACGTCGGTGACGACCGGATCCAGGAGAGGTTCCAGGGCCGGGTGACCCCGGAGACCTGGACTCACGGCTCGGCGGCGCAGCGGCAGCAGTGGTTCTACCAGGGCTATCGCACCGGCGACATGGCGCAGTGCAACACCTTCCGCTGACCGGTGCGTTCGCTCGGCGGGGCGTTGTCAGTGCCCGGTGCAAGACTGGGCAGCGGGTGACATTCCGGCGGTGGGACGGGCTTTGACGGCAGGACAGGTCCCGGCCGCGAGACGAGAAGGAGTGATCGGCATGGCAGGCATGGAGGGCGGGCGCCCGAGCATCTACCCGACACTGTTGTACGTGGACGCGAAGGCGGCGATCAGGCAGCTCACCGAGGCCTTCGGCTTCAGCGAACAGTCCGTGTACGAAGGCGAGGACGGCTCGGTGCTGCACGCCGAGCTGGTGCAGGGCAATGGTGCGATCATGCTCGGCTCCAAGGGCCGGGGCGGTCGCTTCGACGAGGCGATGAAGAGCGCGGGGCCCTGTGGGGTGTACATCGTCGTGGACGATGTCGACGCACACCACCAGCACGCCGTGGACCACGGCGTGGAGATCCTGATGCCCCCGACGGACCAGGACTACGGCTCGCGTGACTACATGGCCCGGGACGCCGAGGGCAACATCTGGAGCTTCGGCACGTACGCCCCCGAGATAGCGGGCTGACGGGGCAGCTCTGTCCGGCCGGACATGTCCTAGTTGCCCCCGGTGTGCACCTGGAAGGCGGCTCGGCGTACGGCCTTGGCGAGCGCCGGGTCCGGGTGGGCGGCGGCGAGCGCGACCAGTACCTGGACAGTGCGGGGATGGCCCACGGCGCGCACCTCGTCGAGGAGCGCGGGCACGGTGGGCTGCACCGCGGACTCCAGGTGGCGCACGAGGAGCGGGGCCTCACCGTGGTCGGCGACGGCGGCGGCGGTGTCGACCCAGAGCCAGGTGGCCTCTTCGCGGGTGAGCACCTCGTGGGCGTCCTCGGGGTCGTGGCCGTCGTGCTCGGCCAGCCACAGCAGGGCATAGGGGCGCAGCGAGATCACCTCGGCCACGGCGCGCACGTCGGGTTCGGCGGGGGCGCCGACCACGCGCAGCGCCTCGAAGGCGAGGCCGCGGGTGAGGGCGTCCTCGCCGCGGGCGGCCTCGAGGAGCTCGGTGACGGCACTGCCGACGGGTCGGGCGGCGAGCCAGGCACGGTACTCGGCGCGAGCCGCGTTCGGTCGCAGCTGGGCGCAGCCGCGGAGCATGTCCGCGGCGGGCTGCTCGATGTTCCCGGCGGGGCTCTGCGCGGCGACGCAGATCTGCTCGAGCTTGACCCAGACCGCCCAGCTGCCGAGCGGGGTGAGCGTGGCCTGTCCGTCGGCGCAGGTGAGCGCGCCCACCGAGGCGAGGGCGTGCAGGGCCCAGTCGAGGAGGGGGGCGAGCGGGGCGTCCGCGGCCTCGGTGGCGTCCGGGGCGGGCTCCGGCTGGGGGCCGTACGGGATCTCGCAGCGCTCGGTGCGCAGCTCGGTGACGCGCTGCTCGAGGAGGTCGAGGAGTTGTTCCACCGGGACCGGCCCGGCGGAGAGCTGGAGGAAGGAGAGCACCTGGGGCATCGCGGAGACCACCTCGGCGACGGCGGACACCTCACGGTCGGCCGGCTCCGGATGGGCGAGAGACCAGGCGTCGAAGAGGGCGACCCAGCCGCGCAGTACGGCGCTGTCGTCGCGGTTCCAGGCGCGCAGTCGCCAGCCGGGGCGGGCGATGTCGCCGTGCACCTCGACGAGGCCGGCGAGGCGCGCGGTGTCCCAGTCCGCGCGGACCTGAGCCGGGGTCAGGCCCAGCTCCTCGGCGGCCCGTTCCGCGGTCGCGTCGGAGAGAGTGCCCTTGTCGTCGGGGGTCGCGCCATCGCGCCCCGCGCCGAGGGCGGCGTCGGCCCAGCGGGCGACGCGGGCCGCAGCGGCCAGGCCGGTGCGGGCCATGCGGGCCAGTTCCGTGGGCGGCGGGGTGCCCTCGGGGGGCCGGGGTGCGGGTCGGCGCGAGCTGCGCTGGGTCGCCGCTCGAGGTGCGGTAGCCAGGGGGCGCGGGCGGACGAGTCGGAGCCTGGAGTCGCGCGGGTTACGGGACGTCACGGGTGCAGTCTTCCGGTTGACGGTCCGAAAACCCAAACGGAATGTCACAGCAGGCGACGGAGGTGGCCAATGCACGGCGTTCCGCGAGGGCTCGACACGTGTGAGCGAAGCCTCGTACGAGTTGACCGCGGCCGAACCGGAAGCGCGGCGGCGGCTTCGCCGGAGCCCCGGGTGAAGGACGGTGATCGGTCCTTCACGGTCCCTGCGGGGGGCGCATTCCGGGGGCGCGGAGCACCGGCCGCCAGGACGCCGGACCATCAGGACACGGAATCGCGGGGCTGCCGGACCGTCGGGCCGCCGGGACACAGGACCGCCAGGTCACCGGGACGCCGGACGTCATGCCGGGAGGCGGACCGCCAGACCACCGGGGCGCCGGGAGCGGGACGCAGGACCAGCGGCACGCCAGGAGCCGGATCGCCGGGCCGCAGGACCACCAGCACGCCGGGAGCCGGACCGTCGGGACGTCCGCGGGCGCGGGCCACGAGGTGTCTACATCAGCGGGATGAAGAAGCGGCGCAGGGCTTCTTCGTAGCCTGCCGGGTCGGCGTTCCACATGGCGCCGTGCGGGGCGTGCGGGACCGTGTGCAGGGTGACCAGGTCCGGACGGCGCTTGGCGAGGCGGCGTGAGGAGACCCAGGGGGCGATGGTGTCGTCCGGACCGTGCAGCACCAGGGTCGGCACCTTGAGCTGGTCGGGGTCGGCGGCCTCCTTGATGCGGTCGCCGTACAGTCCGGTGCGGCCCTGGGCGGCGCGGACCGCAAGAGGCAGCAGCACGCTGGGGGTGCGGCGGGCCGCGGCGAGGGCGCGCAGCGTGGCCTCCCAGTCGAGGACCGGCGAGTCCAGGACGAGGCCGGAGATGCGCTCGCGCAGCGCGGAGCGTGCGGCGGCGCGCAGGGCCATGGTGGCGCCGATGGACCAGCCGTACAGGACGACGTCCTTGGCGCCGTAGCGCACGGCGTAGCGCAGGGCCGCGTCCAGGTCGCGCCACTCGGTCTCGCCGAGGTGGCCGAGGCCGTCCGGGGAGCGGGGTGCGCCGAGGTCGCCGCGGTAGGCGAGGTCGAGTACGGGGAGCCGGCTGCGGTGCAGGAACTCCATCACGTTCATGGGGAGTTCTCGAGTGGTGCCCAGGCCGTGCACCGTGATCACCCAGGTGTCGCGGATGCCGGGCACGAACCAGGCGGGCAGGGGGCCGAACTCACCGGGGATGTCCACGTCGGCGTGGTCGAGGCCGAGTGCCGTGCTGGGGTTGCCGATGTGCACGTTCGGGGTGAGCCACACCTTGTCGCCGGGCTCGAGGCTGCCGTGGGTGACGCGTTCCAGGCGGCGTACGACCGTGTCGGCGGTGTGGGGTGCGGCGTCCAGGACGGGACCGACGACCGCGTGCGAGCCGTCGCCGGCGAGGCCGTACGTCCCCGGGCGCAGGGAGGCCAGGTCCCGGGAGAGGGTGATCTGACCCGCGGCCGTGGCGTGCACGGTGAGCCGGGGTTCGGTGGGCAGCGGTCTGCCGGACGGCGCCTTCAGTGCGGCGCCACTGGCGTACCGGCCCGCCGCCACGGAGGCTGCGGCCGCGCCCAGGGCTACGGTGACGGCCGCGGCCGTCGCTTTGACTGTACGCACGGGTTCAGTCTCCCGGGGCAGCCCGCCGTCGGCCAGCGGGAGCGGGGGGCGGGATGACTCTCCGGGCGGATCCGGGGGCTCGTTCTCAGGTGGTACGGCACTCCCGCACCGCCGCGCCGGTACGGCGGAGGGAACCCCGCATCGGCCGAGTGAGCGAACACCGGCGCGTTGGCGCACCCCTAGGGCCTGTCCGGCGGATCATGCCGCAGACGCGGGGCTTGGCACGCCCATCTGCGGCGTTGTCGTCGGTCAACGACTCCCCCACTCTCGACT
>NZ_JBEZLR010000098.1:0-38544 GCF_040652275.1 Streptomyces sp. NPDC048275 | reverse complement strand
TGCGTCTGGCGACGACATCCCGTGCCCCGTCGGCGGCCAGACCGATCCGGCCCCGGCTGGCGCGGCGACGAAAGGCCGCCTGGGCCCAACCGCCCCTGGGCGAGTGCGCCCGCGAGGACCTTCAAGACGAGGGCGCTGCAGGGCCGGGCACCTCATGGCCGGTTGATCAGCAGCTACAGCCGCTACGTTGAGAACGAGTCCGCCACGCAAAAGTCCAGGTCAAAGACGACGTGAACATTTTCGTGGTCGGTAAACAAGATCACGACGTGCTGATGCTGTTCGACCACTCCCTCGACGGCATCGAGCAGCCGGACAACGAGATCCATCAGTCACTGGGCATGGTCAATCTCGCCCCGCACGACTGGTTCGCCTCCTTCGACCCCGATCAGGCCCGCGACCCCGACCGCGGCTTCCGCCACCCGTGAGCTCAGCCCGACGGCGCGCGTCAACGGCACCGTCCCGAGCAGCCCCTAGACCTGCAACCAGCTCGATTCGGCGAGAGTGCTCAACTCAAGACTGATCGGGGGAGGAACGATGAGCGACGACAGACTGAAGTTCCCAGACGCCTTTCACTTCCAGTCCGGGATCGGTCAGCGCAGCAGCAACGCCTACTTCGGCACGGACGTGCTCACCGGTTGGTGACCGGGATGGACGACTTCCTCACCGATCCCGACGGCCGCTGGAGGCAGTACCGGTACCTCGGGCCCGCAGTCCTTGGATGCGTGCCCTGGCTGGACGACACGGCTCTCCTGAGCGCGATCGACCGATTCCCGTCGGCGTGCGTGGTCGTCACGAAGCAGGAGCTGAAGAAGCGGGGCAGGGAGAAGTTCGAGCGGCTCAAGCAGTACGCCCAGCAGGGCAACGGCTTCCCAGCCGACGTCTTCGCCGAGATGACCGAGCTGGTGTCCCGCTATGACGGCCCGCCCCCGGTGATCGGCCCCTACTCGCCCCGGACGGAGGGACTGCGTGTCCCGAGCATCCGCTCGTTCGGGTTCCGCAAGACCGGAGGCCGCCCCGCGCCCCTCATCCACGCCAAGATGTTCCTCCTGGGACATCTGTGGTGGCACGACGAGGACGGATCTCCTGCCGACGTCACCGGCTTCACCCCCAAACGGCTGTGGCTGGGCAGCACCAACGGAACCGAGAGCTCACGGCTCGGTCTTGAGTTCGGCGTCTGGCTGGACGACCCCGATCTACTCGCCGACGCAGAGCAGTTCTTGGTCAAGGTGATGCGGTCATCCGAGGGCATCGACCCAGACGACGACCTGTTCGAGCCCGAGTACGTCAGCGTCGAGTACGACGACGAGTCCTTCTACGCCGCGATGGGTAACGTCGACGACGCGTCCGAGGAAGACGACGAATGACCCCGGAGCGGCCTCGGTCCCCGGTGTCGTAGCCGGGCCGCGCCCAGCATCGGCGTCACGCCGATGCGGCGCCGGGTGCGTCAACGGGAGGCGGCAAGGTGCGCAGACGTTCGCGCAGATCGGCCACGTACTCGGCGGGGCGGGAGGCGAGCAGGCCCTCCAGGCGCACCAGCCGGGTGCGGGCGGTGGCCCGCAGGCGGCTCGGCGGCACCCGGTCGAGGACGTCCAGGGCGCGCTGAGCAGCGTCGGACGGTTGGTCGGAGGCCTCGGCCTGGGCGAGGACGAGGGTGGCGGCGGCCCATCCGGGGGTTCCAGCGGTGCAGGCGGCCGCGGAGGCCTCGGCGCGGGCGCGTGCCTGGTCAGGGCGGTCCAGCGTGAGGTGCGCCTCCGCCTGGTGCAGGGCGAGTTCGGGCTCGTCGAAGCCGAAACGGCCCGGGGCCTGGCCGGCCGGGTCGGCTTCGAGTGCGGTCAGTGCCACGTCGAGGGCGGCGGCCGCCTCCCGGTCGCGGCCCTGCTGGGCGAGGGTGGGCAGCAGCGCCCAGGCGTGGAGTTGGGCACGGACCAGGCCGGCGGAGGCCGCGGCCGCGCCGCGCTCGGCGTACGCGAGCGCGGCGGTCAGGTTGCCGGTGTGGCGGGCCACCATGCTCTGCGCCCCGTACGCCCACGCCGCCAGCGCCGTATCCCCGCACCGGTTGGCGTACGACACGGCGGTGCCCAGGTGGATGCGTGCGCCGGCCGGGTCGCTGAGGTGGAAGGCCAGGTTGCCCAGCAGCCCCGAGAGACGGCCGAGCTGGCGGTGCAGTTCGGTGCCGTCCGTGCCGGCGGGGAGCACCCCGGCCAGCAGGGTGCGGGCCGCGCGGACCTCCCGGAACAGCACCGGGACGGGGTGCTTGCTGTAGTTGAGGTGGTAGTGGTCGGCGGTGGCTTCGGCGAGTTCGTCGACCAGCGGGCTGTCCTCGGGTTCCGCCAGAAGCGCGAGCTGGAGGGACTCTCTGACCGAGGGGAGCCCCGCATCGGTGGTCATCGGATCCGCCCCTTCCTGCTATGCGGCAGCGAGCTGGAGGAGTTCTGGAACGCCCTGGGCGTCCTGGTAGTGCTGGAAGCGGGGGAGAAGGTCGTCGACAAGCTGCACGCAGCGGGGTGCTCCGATGCGACGTGCCAGGAGCAGGGATTCGGTGGCGGCGGCCGCGGCGGGCTCGGGTTCCTTCAGATCGAGGTAGCTCGCGGCACGGTAGGCGAGAAACACACCGCGGGTCTTGTCCCGGGCCGGGGGCAGCAGACCTTCGCCTTCGGTAATCAGCTGGTGAGCGCGGCCGATGTCGCCGAGGTCAAGGAAGGCCTGGCCGGAGTCCACGGCGAGATCGGCTTTTATGTTGGCGCTTCACGCTGTCTCATAGATCCTGCGGTTACGTCGTCGTAACTGCTGCCTCAGGGGGGCCTGTGGCGCACTCAGATCAATCAACCACGCTCAACCATCAGGAGGTTGGAGGAACCTTCGGTGCGGCTCCGGAGGCCGTCGTTTTGCTGCACCGGTCCTCGCAGGCCCGGGCAGTTGGGGAATGGGGGTTCGACCCGTCCGCAGTGCTGAAGCGTGCGGGCGTCAGCGACAGCAAGTTCTTCGTCCTCGGCGCCGACGGCTCGTACGACCTCGGCTTGAACAGGTTCGGCCGTGAGCTCGACAGCTGGGGCGTGCGATCGGACAACGGCCACGAGAACTACATGCGGGACCTCATGCTGTACTGCCGGTTCTTGCACGAGTCTCGGGGTGGCAAGTCGATCTGGGAGACCGACCACCACGATCTGCGGGCCTACAAGAGGGTCCGACTGCGCACGGACGGCCCGGACGCGATCTCCGCCTCTACGTGGAGGCGATCGATCGCCGCCCTCGACAAGTGGGTGCAGTGGTCGCTGCACGAGGGCCTGCTGACACAGGAGCCGTTCCGGTACATCGACAAGACGGTGATGACCCCGCAAGGCCCGAAGCGTGTGAGGGTCAACGCCGAGTACGAGGTGGACGACGAGGAAGAGCCGCTGCACATCGTGCAGTTCGTCGACTATCTGCTGTGGCGCAACGTCGGGTTGCTCGGGGAACTGCCCGATGGACGACCGGACCCGACGTGGCGCGGACGAAACGGCGAGCGCAACGCGTTGTTCGCCGACTCGCTCGTCTACACCGGGATGCGGCTGGGAGAAGGGGCAAGCCTGCTGGTCACCGAGGTGCCGCCGCTGAACGTCCACCGGGTCCTCGGCGACGTCCATCTGTCGGCGGCGGTGACCAAGCGGCACAAGGCGCGGACGGTCTACGCGAACGTGCGCACGCTGCGGGCATGGCATCACTACCTCGCCATCGAGCGCGATGCCGTGGTCGCGCGTGCTCGGGCCCGCGGCCGGTACGAGAGGGTCGACGACTTCGTGCCGGTACGTCGAGCGGGCCGCCATGCCTTGACCGTGGCCGGCACAGCCCGCGCCTGGTCGTACTCGAAGATCGGCCCGCAGGCCCGGCAGAGACTGTTCCGTGTGGATGGAGCCGGCCGGCCGGAGGAACCCCTGGCTCTGTGGCTCGGCGAAGACGGGCAGCCGCTCAAGCCGTCGACGTGGCAGTCCGCGTTCCGTCGCGCCAACGAGCGGTGTGCCTCCTTCGGGATCGATTTGATGGTCTCGCCCCATACCTTGCGTCATGTTTTCGCAGTTCAGATGCTTGGTCTCATGCTGCGTCAGACCATCCGCGCTCTGGGGCAGCGGGAGGACCGGCACTTCACCCGGAAGGAACTGGAGCGGCTCCTGTTCGGCAGTCCGATGCGCAAGCTGCAGTTGCTGCTCGGCCACCGGCACGAGTCGACGGTCTACATCTACCTGGATCTGCTGGACGAGTTTCAGGAGATCGTCCTGTCTGCCCTGGAGGAGTGGGACGCGCAAGTCGCGGCCTTGGAGGCCGTCAAGGTCGCGGGGGCAGCCGCGTGAGCCCGCGCTGAGTTCGCTTCCCCGCTGCGGTCGACATCCCAGCTCCCTCAGCCCCGGTGCCCAGCATCGGGCCGGTCGTCTTCTCGCTCCGGTTCGGCGCGGAGGAGGTCCACTACGACTTCTCCCAAGCGCCCTGCCCACGTCTGATGCGTCCTCTCGCCGCTGCGTTGAGCCAGCTCGGAGGCGACGACGGACCGGTTCGGGGGAGGAACGCCTTCCGCGAGAGGACCAGGGCGATCCGGCTGTTCGTCGACTTCGTCGCGGCTGCCGAACCGGAACAGGCCGCAGAATTCGGTCTCGACGATCTGGAACCGGAACTGCTCGACGCCTTCGAGCAGCACCTGGCCCGGGTCTTCCCTGCGGGCAGCGGACAGCCGTACGCCATGCTCTCGACGGTCGCCCGGGTGCTCCGCCTCGCCTACGAGGCCGCCCCCGACTCGTTCAGCGCGGAGATGCACGGGCGGATCGGATACACCGCGACGACGACCGAGCCGCCCGCCAGCAAGCCGCTCGACGCCTACCCCGTGCCCGTCTTCGAACGCATCGAGGCGGCCGCGCTCGACGACGTCCGCAAGATCCGGGATCGGATCCTGCGCGGGGAGCGACTCGCCGAGCAGGGCCAGGATCCGAACGTCGGAGGCTGGGGCCGGCTGGAGAACGTCCTGTGGCATGTCGCCCGGCACGGCCCGCTGACCAACGCCGTCGTCAGACAGCACCGGCCGCTGCGTGCACTGGGCGGAATCCGGGCGGTCAACTCTCACCTGTTCCTGACCAAGGCGGACATGGTGCCGTTCCTCTCCCTTCTGATCTGCCAGACCGGGCTGGAGCCGGAGTGCGCCAAGACCTTGCGCGCGGACTGCCTGGTCAATCCGTCGCGCGGGTTCGTCAGCATCGCGTACGTCAAGAAGCGGGCCCACCAGCGCACCCACAAGACGATGCGGGTCAGCAACGGCGGCGCCCTGCACTACCCGGGCGGACTTCTCCGCCTGGCTCTGCGACTGACCCAGCGGGCACGCGAGTTCGCCGGCACCGACGCGCTGTGGGTGCTCTCGGTGGATGCCGGCGTCCGCGACGTGTACCTCAGTGGCGTCACCCACACGGCGCGCGACGCGCTGCCCTGGCTGGCCCGGCACCAGATCGACCAGATGAAGGACCGCGGCGGCGGTCCGGTGTCGATGGACACGCGCCGACTACGCAAGAGCCACAAGTCCCGCAACTACCTGCGTGCCGGGGGCGTTCTCGACGACTTCGTCTCCGGGCACACCAAACCGGTGGCCGCCAAGCACTACGCCGACATCGAGGCTCACCGCGAGGTCCACGAGCAGGCGGTGGAGAACGGCCTGCGTGAAGCCCTCGACGTCGCCCTGGCACTGCCGGTCGTACTCGATGACGACGGCAGCCGCCTCGACGAAGGCGAGCAGGAACTCGAACCGCAGGAGGTCCTCGCGGCCCTGGGCACGGACAACGACGTCTGGCTGGCGTCCTGCCGGGACTACTACGCCTCCCCCTGGGCGCGGAAGAAGGGCGCCGGATGCCCCGTCGCGATCTGGGGCTGCCTGGAGTGCCCCAACGCCGTGTTCACCACCCGGCATCTGCCGAGCCTCCTGTCCTTCCTCGACTTCCTCGAAGAACAGCGATCCGAGTACTCGGTGGCCGAGTGGAAGGCCCGCTACGGGCTGGCCTGGGAACGCATCGTCGACGGCGTGCGCCCCAAGTTCAGCAACACGCAGATCGCCACCGCCAAGGCCATCGCCGAAGCCGCCGGCCCGCGCCTGTCCCTGCCCGCGCAGTTCCTGGAGCTGACCACATGACCACCGCACCCAAGCTCCGAGCCCGCCCGGCGGCACCCGTCCCGGACGACGCCTACGTCCTTCCGCAACACCTCACCAGAGCTGGCCCCGGCCGCGGCCCGCGCGTCGGCGACATGACCTGGGACATGCGCCCCTTCGTCCCACGCACCGCGCGCAGGAACGCTCTGTGCCACTTCTCCACGTTCACCGACCCCATCGGCATGCGCACAGCCAAGGAGTACATGTACTCGCGCTTCCGCAGAGGCATCCCGTCCAGCTACATGAGCGCCTCGACCGTGAAGCCCATGAAGATCACCTGGGCTGCGCAGGAACTCGCCCACGTGCGCACCATCTTGGACGACCTACGAGTCCTGGGGATCGACCGGCTCCACGACGTCACCCGTCAACACCTGGTGATGCTCCTGGACCAGTGGAAGACAGGCTCCGTCTCCACCACCGCATCGCTCGTCACCACCATCAAGCAGCTCGCCGCGCACAGCCCCTTCCTCCACTACGACGAGCTGAAGATCCACCCCTGGCCTGGCCGCACCTCCGCGTCTGTCGCAGGGAAGCCGCCGCCCTCGGACGAGAACAGCACGGACCGCATACCCGAGCACATCATGGCGCCGCTCCTGCGCGCGGCCATCTTCTACATCACCGTCGCGAGCCGGGACATCTGTGCGGCACAAGCAGAGGTCGAGGCCCTGCGGCAGGCTGCGAGCCGGAAGCCCTACGCCACGCCGGGAGCAAAGGAGGCCGCCTTCTCTGCATTTGTCGCCCGACGTCGGGCCGCTGGCCGCGGCATCCCGTCGCTCCCCCTGGAATCCGCGCAGACCAAACCGGAAGCGTCCCTGGTGAACGGCGTGATCCAGGCACCCAACATCACCCTGATCGAGCTGATGACCGGGGGCTACGCCCGGATCAACCAGCTCATTGAACAAGCCGCGGCTGAACTCGGTTTCGAGGCCGGAGGACTCGAAACGCCGGTATCGGTCTGGCCCGAGTCCGGTCGACCGTGGCGGCCTCGGTTCGATCCGACGAGCGTCAACCGGGAGATCGACCATCTGCGGACCGCCTGCTGGATCGTGATCGCCTACCTGTCAGGTCTTCGCGACGACGAGGTTCGCCTCTTGAGCCGGGAGTGCGCCTTCACCGAGACCGGAGACGACGGCCGGATCCGGTACAAGATCCGCGGCCGGGTCTACAAGGGCCGCAAGCTGAGCGGGGAGGAGGCGGAGTGGGTTGTCCTCGACGTTGTCCACCAGGCCGTCGAGGTGCTCCTGGATCTCCACGATGACCCGGACCACCTCTTCGGCTACTGGCGCACGGAGAACACCGGTTATCAGCTGTTCGGCTCCGTCCCTCACCGGTTGAGGCGGTTCCGCGATCACGTTAACGAGCTCTTCAGCACGAGCGAGAGCCTGTTCATCCCCAATGACACCAGCGCCTACGAAGCCGCCGAAGATCCTGACGACGCAGGTCGCGAGACCGAAGAGTTCGTTCCAACAGACACCGACGGCGGTGACGCTGACGACGCCAACGACGCAGGAGTCCCGTGGGCCTTCGACACCCGGCAGTTCCGCAGGTCGCTCGCTTGGCACATCGCCCATCAGCCGTTCGGCGTGGTTGCCGGCGCGCGTCAGTACCAACATGCCCGAACGGTCATGTTCGAAGGATATGCGGGGACTTCAGAGTCCGGCTTCGCCGAGGAGGTCGCGGCGAACGAAGCGGTGGCGCGCATGGACTACCTCGAAGACATCTACCGGGACTGGAACGACGGTGGCGCGTCGATCGGAGGGGCTGCCGAGCGTATCTCCGCCGAGTTCGAGCGTATCCGCCGCGAACTGGGCGACCTGCCGGGCGTCGTTGCTTCTCCGGCCCGGCTCCGCACCATGCTGGAGCACTTGGCCAAGACCCTGCACCCCGGCGTTCTCAACGACTGCTTCTACCAGGCGTCGACGGCGGTCTGCCGCAAGCGGGCCAAGGCGGCCGGGCGGCCCTTGCCACTGCACAACATGTGCCTGAGCTGCCCCAACGCCCGGCGATCCACGGTGCATGTCCCTCGGCTGCGGACAGCACGGGACCAGGCTCTGTCCGTCCTGGACATGCGGAAGAAGGACCGTGAGGCGCTGCCACGGCTTCAGGTCATCGCCCTGAGCGACTACACCGCGGAACTCGACGACCTGCTCGCAGGTCTGCAGGCAGAACAGCCCGAGGAAGGCCGGCACACCGCGTGAACGAGGAAACGGCCCTGAGGATCCGGCAGACGTTCGGCCGTCTGCGCCACGGCGGTCGCCCGCTGACGGACATTGACCAGACGCTGATGGACGCCTTCGAACGGCTGATGCACGGCCTGTCCGAGACCACCGACGGCAAGATCACGATCGTCAATGTGTGCGCCGAGGCCGGGGTCTCCCGTGCCTCCTACTACCGCTCGCCGGTGGCGCAGGCGGTAAAGGAGATCCTGGAAGCGCCGCAGACCCGGCGCCCGGAACCGGAGGAACTGCGGGCGGAAGTGTCCCTGCTGAAGAAGGCGGAGCGCGAACTCCGCCGAGAACACGCCTGTGAGGTCCGCGAACTCAAGGACACTCTGGCCGCCTACGCCAACCAGATCCAGGTCCTGCCCTTGCGCAACGCCGAGATGGAGGCACAGACCGCCCGTCTCCTTGAACGGTTGCGCATTGCAGGGGAGAACGTCGCGGTCCTGTCGGTTCCGAGCCCTCGCGAGAACTCGGCCTGCCCGAAGGTGACCTTCGCCGAACAGGTGCCTGGACTGACCGTGCGCTACCAGCGGCGCACTCCGCTGCTACAGCACCTGGTCGAGGCGGTTGGCGTTGTGCTGGCCGGCCGGGGCGGGGCGAGGATGCTGCACATCCTCAACACCAGGCTGTCGCGGTGCACCGTGCTCGCGCAGCTGATGCGGGTGCCCCTGCCGCCGCTGGTCACGCCCCGGGTGCTGGGCGTGGACGACTTCGCGCTCTACGGCGACACCTACGGCACCCTCCTGGTCGACGCCGAAACCAGACTCCCGCTGACACTCTGGGAAGGCAGGGACGCCGAGCAGCTCAGCCGATGGCTGCGCCGGCATCCCGGTGTTGAGATCGCCTGCCGCGACGGCTCGCTCACCTATCGGCAGGGCATCGCCGATGGCGCCCCCGAGGCCGTCCAGGTCAGCGACCGCTTCCACCTGTGGCAGGGCCTGTCCCGGCGCGTTCAGGAAATCGCCGCCCTTCACCGCGGCTGCCTACCCGAAGCCCTACCCGGGTCCGAAGCGGCTGATCCCGAGCTCGCGAACGGTGCGGCGGCAGAACCCGAGTGGGCGGACACTACGGCCGCCCGTCACTCCCGACGGCTCTTCGAGACCGTGCACGCGCTGACCGATACCGGCCGTTCCTACAGCTCCGCGGCCCGCGAGCTCGGACTGGACCGGCGCACCGTGCGCAAGTACGCCCGCGCCCGTACTTGGCACGAGGTGGTCCGCCGTCCTCCGCGTCGTCCCTCAACTCTCGATCCATACCTCGACTACCTGCAGCAACGTTGGGACGAGGGCGAACACAGCGCCAAGATCCTGCACCAGGAACTCCTCGCCAAGGGCTACCTGGGTCACTACCAGCGCGTGAAAATGGCCGTCGCTCCTCTACGGCGCGGCCTGCCCCTGGACGAGCCACGCGAGCGACCACCCTCCCCGCGTGAAGCCGCCCGGTGGATCATCACCGCTCACAGCCGGCACGGCCCGCACACTGCGCAACGTGTGCAGCGGTTACTCGAGCACTGCCCGGAACTCCGCCGCACCCACGACCTTGTCCGCCAGTTCGCCGCCATGCTCGATGCCCGTGACGCGGCACCCCTGCCGCACTGGCTCGATAAACTCAGCGTCAGTGGACTGGCTCCGCTCGCCGGTATCGCCACAGCTCTGCGTGAAGACCAGCAGGCGGTCACCCAGGGAATCATCACCCCCTACAACTCGGGGGTCAACGAAGGCCGTATCACCGACGTGAAGCTCCAGAAACGCATCATGGGAGGGCGTGCCGGCGTCCCGCTCCTGCGCCACCGAGTCATACTGATCGCCCACATACGCCGCCGCTACGCGGGCGGTCCGACCGCCGCGTCGAGATGATCTCCGGCTACGAAAATCTTGCCAGAGCCACGTTCGCGTGTACTCGGCCAGCAGCTTCACGATCTCATCAGCGAAGTCGGGACCGCCGTGTCGCAGCCCGGCCGTCTTGCAGGAAACGCTGCTGTCGTTCTCCCGTACTTCCCGGTCCAGTTTGACGGCGTGCGGGCCGAGCGTGGACACGACGTAGAGTGCGGCCGCGAGCATGGGCTGCAACACACTGTCCTCGACCGGCGAGGTCTTGTTCTCGGTGCGGCCACTGGGCATCTCGGCGACAGCTGAGAAGCTGTGTCTGAGCCGTACACGACAGTCGCGTGTCCATCGGAATCGGGTTGCGTGTCGTGATCGAGGCGGTCTTATCTTGCGTTGTGACTATGCGAACGGACGCTGCGGAACAGGTCGACTCGTACTTCATCTGTGCCACCCCTCGTACCGGCAGTTCGTTGCTACTTGGGCTGTTGGAGTCGGCTGGGGTCGCCGGTCGGCCGCAGGCGTATTTCCGTGCTCCTGACGAGTCCCTGTGGGCTGACAGGTGGCAGATCCCGCGCTCTGATCAGCGCGGCTTCGACTACGCGGACTATGTGCAGGCAGCCCTTGCCGCTGGTCGGACCGAGAATGGAGTGTTCGGGGCGAAGCTCATGTGGGGGACCCTGGACGAGGTGGTCGAAAAGCTGGCGAGGGTCTATCCGGACCTTGGCGGCCAGGACATGGCCTTGCTGAGCCGGGCATTCGGCCGCACGCGGTTCGTCTATCTGCGTCGTGAGGATGTCCTGGCGCAGGCCGTGTCCTGGCTGCGAGCAGAGCAGACCGATACCTGGTACATCGGCGGTAACGGAGAGATCGGCGGTAACGGCGGCAGGGGGCAGCTGCCCGGTTTCGACGCGGCCCGTATCGGCGAGCTGGTGCAGATCATCGATGAGCACAACGTGGCGTGGGACGCCTGGTTCGCCTCGTGCGGTATCGATCCGCTCCGGGTGCGCTACGAGGAACTCGATGCCGACATGGCCGGTGTCACGGAAGGCATCCTTACCTTCCTCGGGCTCAAGTCACCTGAGGGGCGCGCGATCGCGCCCAGGCACAAGCGTCAGGCAGACGAACTCAACAATCAGTGGATCGAACGCTATCGGGCGGAGTCGGCACAGCACTGAAGAGTGCCCTGCGGAGGGGCGATCTGCCCCGCGGCAAGGGGCATCGGCTGCTCGGGTGACGTGATCACGCGCTGACGCTTAGCGTGGCTTCCATGGGCAGGGACGGTGTTCCCCGGCTACGGCTGGTTGTGGTCTCGGATCGGGACGCCGGGCCGCGGCTATGCCGCGGATGCGGGGAGCCGCTGATGCCGGCGGCGAAGGGGTCGGCGGTGTTCTGTTCGTCGGCCTGTCGCTCCAGGCACTGGCGCCGGCTGCGGCGCACGAGAGCAAGGACCGAGGCGGTCCAGGCCGCCCGGACGGCGAACTGCCTGGAGTGCGGAGCGAGTTGGACGGTCGGGGTGGAGCATCCCGTCTCGGCTCGGTACTGCTCTCCCCGTTGTCGCAAACGGGCCTGGCACCGGCGGCGCACGCAGCCGGGTGAGGTGTGAGACCGCGCGGCTCGTTCCAGCAGGGCCGCTCCACGCGCCGGGCCCGTGCGCCCTGGCAGCCGTTCCCGGTCCGTCGGATGGTGCCAAGTGACGGGTATTCGCGGCGAGTTGACGGCATGAAGGGTGCCGCGCCGGGCCCGTGGGGGTGGATGCGGATGTCCGCGATGATCGGCAGTGTGACTCGGGATCGCTACGACGAGCTGGTCAAGCTGGGGCGGGACTGGGTGGCGACGATGAGCAGCGTCCAGTGGCGTCTCGGTGACGCGGCCGTGGAGATCGAGCCGATGCGCTCGTATGGGGGTGCGAATCCGTCCGGGAAGGACGACTTGTTCACTGTCAGCGAAGCCATCCGGATGTTCGCCGAAGACGTCGGCCTGGCTTATACGACGGTCCGGGGCTATCGGTGGGTGTCCTCGCGCTGGCCGAAGGAGCGCCGGCGGGCGGAGGTCTCGCACACCATTCACAAGGTGTTGGCCAGGGCAACGGCCCGCGCCCGCCGCAACCAGACGGCCCTCTCCCTCTACGTCGCTCAGCTCGTCCCGCACGCCGACCCCTTGCTGGACGCGGCCCGCAGCACCCTCGACACGCTGCCCCCGGCCCGGCACACCAGCGCCTGGCGCGACCTGCTCGATGCCCTCGCCACCTCCCACACCGAGATCACCGGCGTGCTGGAGCACCCCGCCGCTCAAGGGACGTCTGCCGAGCGGGAGCAACACGCAGCTGTGTGGCCCCATCTCGTCTTCTGGGCAGAGCACGGCAGTCTCGCCGCCGACCTCGCCGACGCCGCCCGCCTCCGCCAGCAGCCAGGCACCGGGCTCACCGCGGAGGAACGGCAGATGTGGACCGAGATGGCCCAAGCCGCCCAGCGGCGGCGGGAGTTGGACCTGATCGAGTCGTGGTACGCGGCCGACGGGCGCCTCATCACCCTCGCCTACCTCATCGAGGACGACGCCGACACCGTGATCGCTCTCGCCGGTGACCCCGACGCACCGGGCTGGGAGGTGATCGGGCAGTTCGACAACGAGTACGCGGCCGGACTGGTGCTGCCGAGACCCGTGCCGCCCGGCGTCCTGCGAGCGGACGCCTCCTCCCGGTTCAACCGGCCGGAAGCCGCTCCCGAACAGCCCCTCCTGGATCTCCTGCGGGACGTCATCGAGGCGCGGGGCGCCGGTGATGTCTCCGAGGCCCTGCTCAGCGCCACGCAGATGGGCTACGCGGCCGGTCCCGTGGTCCGGCTGGCACAACTCCTCGACACGGCCGCCGAGTTCTCCCACGCCCTGAACACCGTGCAGGGCCGGCAGATCGGTGCCCGCCTCGAAGCGCTCGGCCGGCAGTTCGCCTTCCTGGCCCGCGAGGTCCACGATGCGGCCGAGGATCTCGGAGCCACCGTCGCCGTCCTTCCCCCGCACCGCACCCCCAAGCCGCCGCGGATCCGGTCACGTCCCGCCCTGGACACCGCACCCCCCGCCCCGCCAGCACGCGCCGCGTCCCCGGCGCGACGCCTGTGACCCCCGGCGCAGGCAGGTCCGTGGCCGAGCACACGGCTCCAACTTCCTCTCTCATCAGCATGTTTAAGGAGTTTGACCGATGGCTGTCCGTTTGAAGTGGACTGTCGAGCACACCTGCAGCCACGAGGTCGTTCATGATCTGTCCGACCGGCCCGCCGACCGGCGGGCCGGGTTCGCCCGCTGGCTCGCGGGACGGGACTGCACCGACTGCTGGAAGGCCGCCCGCGCCGCCGACTCCGAATCCACGGAGGACGTGTTGACCGAACTAAGTCTCGCGTATGGGGCACTTCTCATGCCACCTTGATGACAACCTTGCCCGAGGTGTGACCGTTCTCGACGGTGGCGAGGGCGGCCGGGGCGTCGGAGAGCGGATGGACCGCGGTGATTACGGGTGCGAGGAGTCCGTCGAGGGCCAGCCGGGCCGACCGCTCCAGGTTCTCGCGGTCGACGCGACGCTCGACGAAACGCCCACCGAGATCGGGCACAGACATATCACCCACAGCGATGACGTTGCGGGGATCCTGGGCCAGCGGAGCGACCGTCCGCAGCGAGGTGCCTCCGGCCAGGTCGACGATCCCGTCGAAGCCGTCCGGAACCAGCTCGCGTGCCGCGGCGGCGACGTCCTCGGCGGTGTAGTCGATGAACCGCACCCCGATGGCCTCTGCGTGCTCGCGTTTGGCGGTACTCCCGGTGCCGATCACACGCAGCTCGCGCCCGATAGCCAGCCGGGCGACGGCGAGGCCGACCCCGCCCCCGACCCCGTTGACCAGGACCGTGGCACCGGCCGGGAGGCCGAGCTGGTCGAGCACGTCCACCGCGGTCGTCCCGGCTACTGGCAGCGTTGCCGCCACGGTCGCGGACAGACCCTCCGGGATGCGCGCGGTGTTCGGCGCGGACAGCACCGTCGTCTCGGCATAGGTGCCGCCACCGGTGAGTGCGAAGCCGAAGACCGCGTCACCCACCTCGAGCCCGTTGACGTCCTCGCCCCGGGCGAGAACGGTTCCGGCTGCCTCCATGCCCAGCACGCGGGGAAACGGACGCCCGCCGTCGAGCCCGTCGACCAGACCCGTGCGCAGAAGGTGGTCGAGGGGATTCACGCCGGCGACGTCGACCTGGATCAGCACCTCGCCGCGACCGGGGACGGGATCGGGACGATCGAAGAACTCCTGCACCTCGGGCCCGCCATACCTGCCGAAACCCCACGCCTGCCCCATCTTCCGCCGCCTCTCGTATGACCGACCCGGTGATTCCGGGCGTTGTCGCCATCCTCACCTCTGACATTGATGTAAGGGGCAACCGGCTGAGATGCAGATCACAGCATCAGGTCGACTGCGCCACCGGTTCCGGGGCCGTGGACAGCTCATCCCGGTGTCGGCTATTGGCCCTGATCAGCACGTCGAGTGCATCCCGAGTCTCGATCATGTGTGCGATGTCGGCGTCGATCCGGTCGCGCTCGCGCATCATCGCCGTGAACGTCTCCTCGGCGACGCCCAGGTCACCCGGGACGTCCACACACGGCAGCACAGTCGCGATCACCCTGCTGGACATACCCGCGTCGAACAGCTGTCGGATGAGTGACACGCGCTGGACCGCAGCATCGGAATAGTGACGCTGCCCCGCGTCGGAGCGTGAGCTGGTCAGCAGGCCCTGCTCTTCGTAGTACCGCAGTGAGCGCGGACTCACGCCCGTGCGCTTGGACAGCTCGCCTATCCGCATCCCTGAGAGCCTACGCCCGCGTGCTCCAGGTTCAGACCGCCGTCGAGCCATGGACGCTCGCGGACACCCCCACGGCCGCAGAGTTGTCCTCCCGGTCCCACGACTGAGCACGTTCGTCTGTACACGCCTGAGACTCTTCTCGGTACGCCGACACCACCAGCGGACTCGACACCACCACGCCTGAGAACGGCAGATGGACACTCTCCACCGCACCCGACTCCATGCCCTCCATGGTGAGTCCGATGCCCACGGACCCGGCCGAAACAGGGAAGCGGGAACAGCTTCTGATCTTTAAGCTAAGAGCGCGGTCCCCAGCGACGCGCTAATCCTGGCCTCAGGTTGATCGGGGACAATGAGCGGCAAAAGCATCGACTGGAAGGGGGCGGGCCGGCGTGCGGATCATGATCGCGGATGATGAAGTGGCCATCCGTGAGTCGCTGGAGCGGGTGCTCCAGGTCGAGGGTTACGACACCAGCACCGTCGCCAACGGTCTCGCCGTGCTCGACGGGTTCGGTGGGGCCGGCGGTGACACGCTGGATCTACTGATCCTCGACGTGATGATGCCCCGCCTCGGCGGGTTGGAGACCTGCCGGCGGTTGCGGGCCGCGGGTCGGGATCTGCCGGTGCTGATGCTGACGGCCCGTGACCAGGTCTCCGACCGGGTCGCGGGCCTGGACGCGGGCGCCGACGACTACCTGCCCAAGCCGTTCGCCACCGAGGAGTTGCTGGCCCGGGTGCGGGCCCTGCTGCGCCGGCGCACGCCGACCGACGGGGAGTCGCAGATCCTGTCGTTCGCCGACGTCCGGCTCGATCCCGACAGGTTCGAGGCGTGGCGGGGCGGGCGCCCGCTGCGCCTGACCCGGACCGAGTTCTCCCTCCTGCAGGTCCTCATGCGCAACGCGACCCGGGTCTTGACCCGCGACGCGCTGTTCGAGGCGATCTGGGGCTTCGACATGAGCGCCACCGCCAACAACCTCCAGGTGTACGTGAGCTACCTGCGCCGCAAGATGGAGGCCGAGGGTGAGCCGCGATTGATCTACACGCTGCGCGGCCTGGGATACACGTTGCGGGAGACTCCTCCGTGAGCGGGCCCGCCGGCCGGGAACCGCGCCGGCTGACCCGATGGTGGCGCCGGCGGTCCCTGCGGACCAGGCTGACGGTGATCGCGGCGACGGCCATCGCGGTCAGCGTGTTCGTGGCCTTCCAGGTGGCCAGCGAGCTACTGGACTGGGAGCTGCGGGACACCGCCGAGAATCAGCTACGCGCCGACTCCCGCGTCCTGGCGACGAACGCGGAGCGCGCCGGTCTGGCACAGGTCCAGCTACCGCCGTATCCCGGATCCGGTCGGCTGGTGCGGGTCATCCTGCCCGACGGCTCGATCCGGACGCCGGCCGGCCAACCCGCGCTGCCCCCGGTCAGCGAGCACGCCGGGCGCGTGGCGCAGGGCGCGTCGGCCGACCTGATGGAATCGAACGACAGCGACGACGACGGCTACGTCATCTACACGCTGCGGGCGGGCGACGGCGCGGTCCAGGTGGCCCACGTCGTCGACGACAGCCCGATCAACCGGTTCGGGTTGGGCATGCTGCTGATCGGGCTGCTCTGCGTGGTCGGCGGCGCCCTTGTCGGGCGGACCGTGGCGCGGACCGGGCTGGCACCGATCGACCGGCTGACCGCCGCCGCGGTACGTGTCGCGCACACCCGGGATCTCGACGCCGACATCCCGGATGAGGGCGGTGGGGAGATCCGGCGGCTGATCCAGTCGATCAACGACATGCTCGCCGCGCTCCGGGACTCCCGGCGGGCCCAGCGGCTGCTCGCCGAGGACGCCGCCCACGAGCTCAAGACCCCGCTCACCAGCCTGCGCCTCAACGTCGAGCTGCTGATCCGGCTCGATCGGCGCGGCACCCTGGACAGCGCACTGCCGGCGGAGAGCCGGACCCGGCTGCTCAACGATCTCGGCGCCCAGGTGGCCGAGTTGAGCACCCTCGCCGCCGAGCTGACCGACCTGGCGCGCGGTGACGTCAGCGACGAGAGCACCGAGGTGCTCGACGTCGCCGACGTGGTGGTGGCCGCCGCGACCCGGGCGCGTTCCCGCGTGCCCGACATCGAGGTCGCGCTCGACGTGACCTCTGTGTGGGTGAGCGGGCGTCCCGCTGCGCTCGAGCGGGCGGTGCTCAACCTCATCGACAACGCCGGCAAGTGGTCCCCCGCAGACCAGCCGGTCCAGGTCCGGCTCCGTGCCGAGGGCGCGTCGGTGGTGCTCGAGGTCGACGACGCCGGGCCGGGCATCGACGCCGCCGACGTACCCCGGGTGTTCGACCGGTTCTACCGTGCCGACAGCGCCCGGGCGTTGCCGGGATCCGGTCTGGGGCTGTCGATCGTGCAGCGGGTCGTCGACGCCCACGGCGGCCGGGCCACCGTCGCCCGCTCCGCACGCGGTGGCGCGCTGCTTCGGGTCGACCTTCCGGCCGCGGCCCCGCCCGCCCCGATCGCGCGGCTCACCGCCGGGGAGGACACCGCGGTGCGCTGACCCGCCCCGGCGGCGCGGCGCAGGACAAGGGACGGCGGCCCTCGGGCATGGCCCCGCGCGGCTCACCGTCGGGGCAGGACACCGCGGTGCACCGACCCCAGCCCCGGCGCGTGGCGCAGGACCAAAGGGCGGCGACCGTCGGGCCCATGAAAAGATCCGGGACGGGTCTGGGGCCCCGTCCCGGATCTCGTCCGTGCCGCCGCGCTCACCGTCGCAGCGCGGGCTCCTCGTCGTCGGCGAGCGACTGTCGACCGTCCGGCAGCTCCGCCGCTGGACGGGACAGCCGGCTCGGCCACCAGATCCGGCGGCCGATCAGCAGGGTGAGGGCGGGCACCAGGACCGACCGCACCAGCAGGGCGTCGAGCAGCACGCCGAAGGCGACCAGGAACCCGACCTCGATCAGCATCACCAGCGGAAGTGTGGCGAGGACCGCGAACGTGGCCGCCAGGACCAGGCCTGCCGAGGTGATGACACCACCGGTAGCGGAGAGGGCTTTGAGCATGCCCTCTCTGGTGCCGAGACGCACGGTCTCCTCCCGGGCCCGGCTGGCCAGGAAGATGTTGTAGTCGACGCCGAGCGCCACCAGGAACAGGAATGCCAGCAGCGGCACCGAATAGTCGACACCCTTGAACCCGAGGATCGTGTCGAAGACGAACACGCTGCCGCCGAAGGCCGCGGCGAATGAGACGATCACGGTGGCCATCAGGACCAGCGGGGCCAGGATCGCGCGCAGCAGCAGCCCGAGGACGATCAGGACGACGGCGAGCACCAGCGGGATCACCAGCTTCTCGTCGCGCCTGGTGGTCACCTCGGTGTCGAGGTTCTCCGCACTCGGCCCGCCGACGATCGCCTCCGCCCCGCTCACCGCGTGCACGGCGGTGCGCACCCGCTTGATCGTGTCGTACTCCGCGGCGGTGTCCGGCGCGTCCTTCGGGAACACGGAGATGTTGGCCCAGCCACCGCTGGTCTGCTCCGGGACGGCCAGGGCCACACCGCGCGTGTCCTTGACGACGTCGAGCACCCGCTCCTGGTGCGCCGGCCGCGTGAAGACCGTCATCGGCTGGCCGCCGAGCTCCGGGAAGTGCTGGCGGAGAACGGTGAAGCCGGTGACCGACTCCGGCGCGGACAGGAACTGGTCCTGCTCCCGCAGGGCGCCGGTGTTGCCCGCCATCCCCAGGGCGAGCACGCCGAGGGCTCCGAACGAGCCGAGCGTCGCCACCCACCGGCGGCGGCTGATGGCGGTGCCGAGCCGTCCCCACAGCCCCGACTTCTCCTCCACGGCCGTGCTGAACCGCGGGATGGCCGGCCAGAAGATCCGCCTGCCGAGCACCACGAGCACCGCCGGGAACAGCGTCAGCATGGCCACCAGCGCGCACAGGATGCCGGCCGCACCGATCGGGCCCAGCCCGCTGGTGCTGTTCAGGTCCGCGACGAGCAGGCAGAGCAGGCCGGCGACCACGGTGGCCGCGGACGCGACGATGGCCGGCGCCGCGCCGCGGAGCGCGTGGACCATCGCGACCCGGACGTTCTCATGGTGGTGCAGTGCCTCCCGATATCGGGCGATGAGCAACAGCGCGTAGTCCGTGCCGACGCCGAATACCAGGATCGTCAGCAGCGCCGAGTTCTGGTCGTTGACCACGATGCCGAAGCCCTTGACGAGCAGGTAGACGGTCCCCATCGAGGTCAGTGCGGCCGCGCCAACGGCCACCAGCGGGATGATCCACAACACCGGGCTGCGGTAGGTGAGGATGAGCAGGAGCGTGACGACGACGATGGTGGTGAGGAGGACCTGCACGTCGATGCCGTCGAAGACGGCATCCATGTCGCCGTCGATCGCGCCCGGGCCGGTCACGTCGAGTTCCAGGCCGGAGGGGCGGTCCTTCGCGGCGTCACGCAACGGGCCGACGATGTCCTCCGGCGCGCCGTAGGTCGTGCTCACCTCGAGGGTGAACATCATCGCCTTGCCGTCGGTGGAGGGGCTCGTCGGTGAGCCCTCGTCGTCCTCGCCGGCCGCCGCCGTCGCCTTCGGCGGGTACCGCTTGGCAAGGGTGTTGTAGTGGCGCTCGACCGTCGCGCGGTCGGCGTCGGTCATGCCGCCGGCGCGGTGGTACACGAAGACGAACGTGTTGTCGTCACCGCCGGGGAGACTGTCCTCCAGTATCGCGACCTTGGTGGACTCGGCGCTGGCCGGCAGGGTGTCCGCGGCGCTGTCGGTGGTGACCGAACTCAACTTCCCGCTCAGCGGCACCATGAACACCGCCAGCACCAACCACAAGCCAATCACTAACCACGGCACCCACCGGCCTGCCAACCGACCGGCCGGCGCTTCCCCGGACGGCGCTGCGTTGACTGCCATCACTAGCCTCCTACATACGGGTTGCATCGCTCATCTGATGCCTACTTCCTAACGAGCGAACCTGAGACCACCGTTAGAGCCTGTGAAGTAACCGGCGTCCGTTGTAGATGGTGATGTTGATCATCGATGTCTTGTGGGTGGGTGCGTCGCGGTGAATCGTCCGCGCCGCTATCCGTCGGACACCTCGGATACCGAGTGGGAGATCACCGCGCCGTACATCACGGTCAGAGGCACTCGGGCAGGTGCCGACGGGCGCCCGGTCCTGTATCGGCCCCTCAGGCTCAATGATTGGTTCGGAGAACAGTGGCTCGCCGCCAAGCGCGCCGCCGAGCAGCAGGTCGCCGCGGAGTGGGCCGCCCAGTTCGACATGCCGCTGCTGGAAGGCCCCGAACGGGCCCTGGACTGGGGCGAGCGCTCCCGTCACCAGCTGATGACCGCCGCGCACACCGCCCTGGTCGTCGAAGGCACCTGGGACGAGGCCGCCTGGGCCCAGCTGGAGGAGAAGGCCCGCACGGTCACCCGGGCCGGTTGGTGGATCGACCAGCGCGACGCAGAAGGCGCTGACCTGCTCGAACTCCTCAACTCCGCCGGAGAGCAGGACCGCGGGACGGAGAACCCGTTCCGGTGAGAGGCAGGGAACATAGCCGACGATCGCCGGTTAGCCAAACCGGCGATCCTGCGGACCATTGATCCTCCCGCCGACACCCCGCATCGCGTGGAAGGATCTGCATGCTCCCGCCCTCCTCAACTCCTCCGCCGACGCCGGCGTTCGCTCCGACGCCCGACCCGCTCACCCCCGCCCGGGACATCACTCACGCCCACTTCCGCGCCGGTGAGCAGGTCGTCGTCCTCAAAGGCGTGGCCGGCAAGGAACTGTGGGGGGATGCGATGCGCGTCGTCGCGCCGTCCTGGCACACGCCGACCGACGAGGACGGATGGCGGCTGCGGGATGCCACCGGCGGCGCCCAGACCTATATCACCGCGCACCCCCGCTAACTCGTGCACCTCTCGCGCCGCTGCCCGGACTGCCTGATCCACCTGCGCGTCATGGAGGACCACCTCCTGCCCCGGCACGCCGGAGTCGACGCGCTCATCGACTGCGGCTGGTACACCACCACCGCCCTCGGCCAGCTCGTCCACATCGCCGACACCCGGTCCGGCCGGTGACTCTCCCCCTCCGGCGTCCCGGCCGCGCCCTCGCCCTGCTGCGGGCCCGCACCCGCGCCACCCAGAACACCGCGGACCCGCTGTGGCCGGCCCGTCTGGTCGGCGACCTGCGCGAACTCGACGCCGACTGGCAGGAGTCGGCCGAGGTGTGCGCGGATGCCGCATGGGCCGCGCGCGCCGCCGGGAACAGCGTCCTTAACCTGCTGCATCCCGGCCAGGTCACTGCCGCCGCCCCCGACCCGGTCACCGCCCGCACCTACCGGCACCCGTTCCTTTCGGGGCTTCGGTACGACTTCCGCTGCGCCACCCTCCAGTCCCTCGCCGAACCGCTCCTGGAGAGCGAACACGGGCCGCTGGACTGCTATAGCCGGGCCCTGTACGCGTTCGCGCTGCTGGGCAAGTCCCGCCCCAAGGGGCTGGCCGTGATGGACGAGGTCCTCGACGAGGCCGGCGATCACACCAAGACCCTGCACGTTCTGCTGCACGGACTGTGGCTCGGCCTCGACCTGGACCTGGACCAGGGTGCGCAGCGGCTCCTCGCCCTCAGCACCCGGCCGCCCTTCGACGTCGGCACGGACCCGATCGTCGCCTTCCGCCAGGCGGGTGCGCTGCGTCGGCTCGGCCGCTACGACGCATCACTCGCGGCCATCGACCGCGCCCTGGACCTGCTGCCGCCGGGCGACACCACGGTCCACGCCGATCTCGTGCGCGAGCGGTCCCTGACCGCGACCGCCCGCGACCTTCACCGCCACCTTCTCGTCCTCGGAGGCACACCGACGTGATCCCCCGCGTCAACGAACGCACCATCGGCGCACACGATCCGCTCAGCGAGGCCCTCGGCAGGTCGGTCATGCCGGAGGAGGGTCTGACCGAGCACACGATCGTCGCCTACTGGCCCGCCCTGGACTCCTACACCCTGGACGACGAGCAGGCGACGTGGAGCGCCGTCCAGTGGGCCGACCACCTCGAAGACCCGCTCTTCGAGAACCCGTTCGCGGCCAGCCCGCGCGGCGACCGGCATGCCATCGCTCACCTCGATGTCCGCCTCCACCCCGGCGACCGGGACCTGACCGGCGCGGAGTGGGCCGAGAGCGCCCACCGTTTCGCCCGGGCCGCCGGGATCGAGATCCCCGGCGACGCGAACAGCTGCCGCTGGATCGCCGTCCAGGCCAAGCCCGGCCGCCTCGACGTGATCGCCAACCTCATCCGGCTCGACGGAACATGGCAACACCCGCCCGCCGATCTCGGCCGGCGCCTGAACGACGAGGCCCGGCGCATCGAGCAGGACCTGCACCTCCTCCCGGTAGTGACGTCCGACGGCCCGGGCTCCCCCCGGCGCACGCCGACGGCAGCGACCCAGCTCGCAACGCTGCTCACACAGTTGGCCGACGAGCAGTCGGGGCCGCTGGCCACCGTACGGGGGCTGATCGAGCACACCGCCCACCGCCTCGCGCGCCAGGCGGGTGCCGCGGGCTCGGAGACCGCGCACCGCCTGGAGCTGATCGCCACCCGCCTTCACCACGTCCAGGAGGACCTCGACGCCACGGCCGGCCGGATCGCCGCGCAGCCCCGTCTGCGTAGGGCGGTCGCCCCGGCTCTGCCTGCAGCTGCCCGGGCCTCCGCCCGCCACGCACCGTAGGAGAAACGCTTCTTCGCCTTCGGCCGACCGCTTCCTGACCGTCCACCGTGATCCGCACTCCGCGGAGGTCCTCGCCCGCGGAGGCGACAGTGAGGCCCACAGCGTCCTGGAGCGCGCGGGCTTCGTGCCCGTCGTCCGCCTCCACGAGACCTACCACCGCGCCCCCACCCGCCTGGACCCGGACACCGAGGACCAGCTCGCCACCGAGGCCGTCGCCCGCCTGCGCGCCGCCGGCTACCACGTCGACTGCGACGAGGACTTCGACACCGATCGCCGTCCGGCCCGCTATCCCACGTTGGGGGCCTCGGTCGCTCACCTCGCCGAACGCCTCCGCGAGGCGACCACCACCCAGGACGCGGCCGACGCTCTCACCGAGCTGACCGTCCCGCACGATGGCGTCCTCGCCGCGATCGAGCAAGTCCTCTACGCCGCAGCCGACTTCCACGACGGTCTCGGCGCGGCAGCCGACCCCTACACCGCCCGTCGGCTGCGCCACCTGGCCGACGAGCAGCTGCGGGTCCTGCGCACTGATCTCATCCACACCCGCAACACCCTCGCCGACCGGCACGCCCCGCACCCCCGCCGCAGTACCTGCACCGGAGAAGTCCCCGCAGCCGAACGCGAACGCTCCTCCGTGTGCGCCTGCCCGCCCCCGCCGCGTACCGCGCCGGTGCCGTCACCGCCTGCGGTGGCCGCCGGGCTGCGCCGCTGACCCATCCCTTTTCAAGGACACCATGCACCCCTACGAAGACCCTGAGCGCCTCGCCTCGTACGCCGACGTCCTCGTCGGCGAACTCCCCGGCGGCTGGACCAGCACCTACCACCCGTCCGATGACAAGGACGACCTCGCCGAACTGACCGACCGGATCTGGGACTTGGACCTTGTCGCCGCTGCCCTGGCCGACCAGCCGCTGCAGCAGGCGGCCGTCCTGTCCCGCCCGGACGGCGCCCAGCTCGCCGTCCTGGACCGGCCGGGCGAGCACGAGGGCTTCCTCATCGCCGCCGTCGCCCCGCACGATCTGCCTGACGAGGCGTACCGCGGCGTGCGCGAACCAGGCGGCATCACGCTGGCGGACGATCCGTTCCTGGGGGCCGAGCAGGTCGCCGGTGACCTGCTCGCCCGCTACGAGACCGCGCTCGCCCAGGTCCGCCACAACGCCGCCGCCGGCGTCCAGCCGTCGACGCCCGAACGGGTCGTGCTGACCTGGCAGCCGGACAGCAGCCTGGCCGCCGCCCCCGTCGGCGCGATGGCCCGGGACGTGCTGGCCGCCCACGGCTTCGTCCCCGACCAGCAGACCGGTATCTACCGTCTCAGCGGCGACGACACCACGGTGCAGGCCCGCGCCGTCCGCGCGATGGGCCTGCGGCTGAATGCCCATGGCATCGCCCTCGCGATCCCGCATCCCTCGGGCCGGATCGCGCCCACCGCCACACCGCCCGCAGCGCCGGCCCCGGCCGGACCCCGGTCCTCGGCGACCAGGACGCGATGAGGCCGAGCGAGCCCGACTTCGCGGTGTGGGAGTACGTCACCATCACCAAGGACTCCCGCACCGGGCTGGTCGTCGCCCTCGGCGGCACCCAGGAGGCGGCCGGGATCCTCCAGCGCAACGGTTTCCTCGATGCCCCCGGTCCTCGGGGCGAGTACCACCGTCTCCCGCTTGGCCTCCCCGTGGAAGAGGAGCGGCACAAGGCCACGGCCGCCTCGCACTCCCTGCTCGGCGCCGGGTACAGCGTGCTCCTCGACCCGGCGCTGAACTCCTTCGACCCGCCCGACGGCGAACGCGAGACCGCCCGGCGCTACCTCGCCCAGCTCTCCCGGCGGGCCTTGGACGCGCGCAGCGGCGGGGAGGCCGCCGCGGTCCTGACGGAGATCGCCGAACCCGATGCGGGCCTGCTGACTCTCCTGCGCGAGGCCGTCGTCGGCACCTTCATCAGCTGGTCCCAGCTGCTGAGAGCCGCGGGCACGGACCCGGAACCGGCCGCGCGGCTCGGGGAAACGGCCCATGCCCTCGCCCGCACCGCCGACAGCATCCTCCTCGTTCCGCAATCACGCCGCGCGCACTCCCCACCGGCCGGCACCCACCACGACGACGCCCAGTGCGGCGTCGCGTCCCTCCGCACCCCTGTCCCGCCACCGCTGAACCGGAGACCCGTTCGTGGGAAACCGTGCCGACGACGAAGGCACCGACATAGCGATCTGCCGCAGGCCCCTGACCGACACCGTCCACGCCGACACCCCCACCGGCGCTCCCGAACAACTCCTCGCGCTGCTAGGCGAGTTGGGCTTCGAACGCAACACCGCCCGGCCCGCCGGTGACGAGGGTCCGGCCTACACCTGGCACGAGGCCCCTGGTCACCTCAGCGAGGACGAGACGACGCAGCTGACCACGCGCGCCGTTCCGACTCTGCTCACAACCGGTTACACCGTTTACATCCCCGACTATCTCTTCGACCGGGCGGTCTACCTCCGCGCCGTTCAGGACATCCGCGCGCGGCGCGTGACAGCGGCAGCCGCTTCGCCCGCACCGGCCCGCCCGCCCCATCGCTCGCGTGGATGAGTCCCTGCCCCTCTCCGTCCGACAGGAGTACACCCCAGTTGCCACCGCGTCCGCCGTCTTCCGTCCCCTATGTGCTGGCCGCTCCCGGTCACCTCGCCGGCGGGGGTGACCGGGAGCAGTTGACCGAGCTGCTGCTGCGCGGGCACGACTGGCGCAACGTATCCACGATCGACCAGCGCACCTCGCTGGCCAGCCCAACTTCAACGGCTAAGGCTCTGCATCGAGATCCCGCCGCATCGCGCTGCGCAGGGCGACGTGGGCCTCGTCGTAGCGCATGCGGCACCGGGCGTACTCGTCGCCTTGTGCAGGCGCCCCCTGCGCAACAGCGTCCCGGATGTCCCTGAGCCTGCGGAATGTGTCCTCCGCTGGGGAAACAACGAACTGCGGTGCGGAGATGGACAGTTCATAGCGCAGACTGATGCACGGCTCGAACGCGTCCCACACAATCCGCCTGCGCTCATCGACCGGCGCATCCGACTCACGCGCCATGAGGCTGCACGCATGCCGTGCCTTGGCCAGAGCAGTCAGGTACGAGCCGTACACGGCCCGGCGCGTCTCCGTGCGCTGTTCACCCCGCTCACGCTTCCAACGCCGACGCTCCAGCACTCCGGCCGACACGGTCGCGATCCCCCCGCCTACCACGGTGCTGGCCAACGTCATCCACTCCACCGCATTCACCCCCACAAACACGTACCTGGTGAACAGCACAGGCGCGGCCCTTTCCGCCGAGACCGGGCCGCGCGCTCCTTACCTGCGTCCGCTGGCCGCACCCGCGCCCCCGTTCGCCTCTTCATTTCAGGAGTTTTCCGTACCCCGTACTCCCCTTCGCAACGAGCCGCCACCAATCACCGCTGAGGGTCGGCATCGTCTGGCCGTGTTCCTCTTCCGCCGCTACCTGCGCGCCTGCATCCCCATCCGCCCCGGCCACACCGTGCCCTTGGCCGGCGCACGCCCCGAGACCGCGCTCGCCCAGGCCCACCGCATCGGCCACCGCCACCACGACTGAGCCCCCCGACTCCGCGCTCTGGAGGAGCATGACCCACCCCACCGTGAACCCGGTGCTGCTCGCCGACGAGATCACCCGTCAGCTCGGCCAGCTCACCGAACACCTCGCCCAACTGCCAGCCAACGAGGCCACGTTGGTCATCGCGCGCATTCTCGATCCGGACGGCGGAGTCCTCGGCGGCTTCACCGCTCTCGTGGGTACCGGCAGCCGGTTCGCCAAGACCCAGGCCGAGCACGGGCGGCTGCCGGCAGAGGTCTGGCTCGCTCTGGGCCGCGCGGCGAACGAGCTCGACCACATCGGCTACGACCTCGACGAACACCGCGGAACTCTGCGCCACATCAGCCAGCAGCCCACCCCGACGGCGGCGAAGCCCCCGGCCCCGGCTCCGCTGGTCGTGCGGCGGCACCGGTGAAGAGGAAGCAGTGGGCCGGCCGGGGCCCGGGCGAGCAGCCCGAACAGCACTACCTCATCGAACCCCGTGCCCTCGCCAGCGGCGGCGACATCCGGCACGTCTCGGAGTACCTGCGCGCCTCCGGCTGGCGTGACCGCTCCAAGAAGGACGGTCCGCTGGCGCTGGAGAGCCCGGACCGCACGGTCCGCATCTCCTACGACCCGTACATCCAGCCGGGCGGCTGGGCCATCCGCAGCGCAGCGCGAGGGCACCAGGCCGAGTGGTGGGCCACACTGGGCCGGCAGACCCCGGTGGAGATCGTCGCCGGGCTGACCGACGCTCTGACCCAGCCCCCCTCCGCCCACGCCCCCGACGTGTGGGCGCCGCTCAAGGAGCAGCGCTGGCAGCTGCAGAGCGAGGGCCGGCACTACACGGCCACCAGCCGGGACGGTTCGGCGTGGCTGCACTTTCGCCAGGATGCGCAGGGCAACGCCCTGTGGTGGTCCGGGGCGGGCGACCCAGGCGGCAGCGGCTGGAGCGCCCAGTTCGGCCCCACCACCCCGATGCACCTCGTCGCTGCCTTCTCCGCCGCGATGGCCAGCCCGGAACCGGTGATGCGCCCCCGCGGGCGCGTCCCGCACACCGCCAAGATCCGCACCACGTCCGTGTCGGTCCTGCCTTCCCAGCTCAGCGCCTGGCAGCAGGCCCGGATCACCGCCGCCCGTGCCGCCACCTGGGCCCGCTCCTGGAACTCCGGCCAGCCACGGACCGCACCGCGACCCCACACCTCCGCCAGCGGCACCCGCGCCCGCCGCTGACCCTTCCCCGCCGACCGCCCAGGAGCCCTGTGCGCGCCCCGACCGTGGACGCCGTCCACTCCTCACTCCGCTCCCGCCACTCCAGCTACGTGTCCAGGAGGCCCAGGCTCACCCTGTCAGCGGACACGCCGCCGAACGCCCGGAGGTGGGGCCGATGCCGGTAAGCCGGCAGCAGCTCGCGGCCTTCGCCGACACCCACGCCTGGCGGATCCCCTTCGACACCAGTCCCCGCCACCTCGCCGGGCCCGGCGACGGACGCCGCGTCACCCACGGCCTGGCCGCCGCCGGATGGCGGGCACCTCCGACCCGCTCAGCCCCGAGATCGTCCTCACCAGCCCCGACCAGCGCCACAGCCTCCAGTTCGACCCGCAGTCCGCCACCTCCGCCTGGTGGCGGCTGCGGGCCGAGCCCACCGGCTCCGAGCCCGGCTGGTACGCGGAGTTCGGCGAACTCGTCCCCGCCGAACTCCTCGCCGCCGTGACCGACGGCCTTGTTGCCCCACCACCGGCCGAGCAGAGCGATCCTTTCCGCAGGCTGCAGTCGGCGAACTGGCCGACCGACGCGGCGCACGCGGCGCGCTCGCCCGACGACATGTGCTCCGTGGAGCGGCGATTCATCGACGGTCACAGCACGAGGTTCTGGCACGTCGAGGTGAACGAGCCGGGACACGGCATCCCCCAGGGCCGGCGCCTGTGGCATGCCGTGTTCGACAGCCGCACGCCCCTCCATCTGGTCGACGCGTTCGTCGCCGCGCTCGCCGAGACCGCCCCGCTCCAGCGCGGCATGTACGAGCGCACCGCCCACCACAGCGTCGTTCAGGAGCCCAGCGCGCTCACGCCGCAGCAGGTCGTCGCCGCGCACACCAGTCGGCTCGACATGATCCGCGCCCAGGCAGGCGCCGCACGTCGGCAGCAGCGGCAGACCCCCACGACGGCCCGGCCACCCGGCCCCCACCGCTGATCTTGAGAGGACCCCTTCCGATCTCGTTCGACCATCTCGCTCACCGCGATTTCCTGCACCACCTCGATGTCTTCATTCATGACAGCGAGAAGATCCTTACCGCGTGGGATGCCTACTCCGACGAGCACACCGACCTAGACGGCTGGCCCTTCGACGACGATGCCTACGGACTGCGCCAGCGCCAGCGCGACGCCGACACCGCCGAGGCGTTCGAGACCGTACGCGCCGGCGCCCGCCACCTGCTGGCCACGGCCGACGCGCAGCTGCCCACCCTGCCGCCTGGCTCGGTCCAGGCGCACTGGGTCTACCGGCTCGGCGTCCTGCGCGGCACTCTCGACCGGCTCGATGCCCTGCACGAACAGTGGCTGCTCACCCGTGACAGCCTCCCCGCCGACGCCCAGCCCGGCACCTCGGTCTTCGACGACGCCCTCGCCGAACACCACGCCGAATGCTGGAGCCACCTCGACGACTGGGCCGCCCACGGCCAGGTGATCGGCGACATCAACACCGCGGCCCGGCACGCCCCGTCGCCGCTGGCGCCGCCACCCGTCGCGATACCGATCCTCCCCGCGCCCGGCCCGACCATCACGGTGCGCAGGGGACCATGGCCCCAGGACCCGAGATGGTCGAGGTCGACTTCGTCGCGCCGCGTCACCTGGCCGGTGGCGGTGACCCTGCCTGGATCACCGTCCCCCTGCACCACGCCTGCGGCTGGAGCTACGGCCAGGACCCCCTGATGCCTCGCGTCTTTCTCACCAGTCCCGACCAGAAGGCCCATCTGCGGCTGGACCCCGATCCCGACGGCCAGTGGTGGACTCTCCACCACACAGCCACGCCCGGCAGGCCCGCCTGGTATGCGAGTTTCGGCGCCCGTACCCCGGTCTAAATGATCGGCGCTTTCCTAGACGCCCTCACCGACCCGAACGCGGCCACCGCCGTTGAGGCAGACCCATACGAGCCGCTGCGGCAGGCGGGCTGGGTCCCCGCCAGCACTCAGACCAGACTCGTCTCACCCGACGCCACCAGCTACGTCCAGTGCCATGGGCCCTTCTTCGCCACCACCGTGCTCAACAGCGGCTCCCAGCCGGTGTGGCAGGCCCGGTTCGGCGAGCACACCCCTGCCCACCTGCTCGCCTCGTTCACCGCCTCGCTCGCCGACCCCAGCCCGGTTGCTCGCACCCTTGACGCCCAACGTCTGCCCACGCTCAACCCCCGCCTCGTCAGCCGGGTACGGCGCGAAGTCACCGCCGAACAGGCCGTCTTCGCCCTCGAAGACCGTGTCCGCGCACTCGGTGCCCGCCGCCCCGCCCTGCCCGCTTCTCCAGGAAGACGGCCCAGGCACCCCACCGGCCGCACCCGCTGATTCCGCCGTCTCACCGGAGCCGTTAGCCCCTCTTGCCTCCCTCCTCCACGAACAGCACCGACGGCTACGACGTTGTCTTCCGGCTCCTGCTGGGAGCGCTCGCCGTCGTCGTCCCTCTGTCCCACCTCACCTGGCTGTCCGGGAACATCACCGCCCGCCTCACCGGCAACGCGTGGGCCCCCTACCAGCCGACCACCGCCCTACTCCACCCCGAACAGCTCTGGCCCGACACCGGGGAAACGGCCCTGCTGATCGGCACGCGCATCGCCCCGATCGTGATCCTCCTCGCGCTCGCCACCACAGCCGGTCTCCTGTGGGGGCGGCACAAGAACCGCAGCGGCAGCCGGAAGAAGATCACGGGCATGGCCAAGGCCCGGGACATCGAACCCCTGATGGCCAAGGCGATCACCGCCAAGGCCCGCTCCCTGCGCCCGAGCCTCAAACACTCCAAGCACATCGACGCCGCCGACACCGGCATCCTCCTCGGCAACCTCCAGGGTACCCGCCACGAAGTCCGCATGGGATACGAAGATGTCTCTGTCGCGATCATGGCCCCGAGGTCCGGCAAGACCACCAGCCTCGCGATCCCCTCCATCTTGGCGGCCCCCGGCGCGGTCCTGTTGACCTCGAACAAGGCCGCCGGTGACGCCTACACCGCCACTCTCGACGCCCGCGCCGCAACTGGACGGGTGTGGTCGATGGACCCGCAGCAGATCGCGCACGCCGAACGCTCGATGTGGTGGAACCCGCTCGCCGACGCCAAGACCCTGGACGGCGCGGGCCGCCTGGCCGGACACTTCCTCGCCGCCTCCGTGGACGCCTCCCAGCAGGGCGACTTCTGGTCCAAGGCCGGCAGCAACATTCTGAGCCAGTTGTTCCTCGCCGCCGCGCTCGACGAGCGCCCCATCACGGACGTCATGCAGTGGCTCGCGTTCCCCGCCGACCGCACCCCGCTGGACATCCTGCGCGACCACCAGTTCACCGCGGTCGCCGCCCAGCTCAAGGGAACCGTCGAAGGACCGCCCGAGACCCGTGACGGCATCTACGAGACCGCCCGCCAGTACGCCGCAGCCCTCTTGAACAGCGAGATCGCTCGCTGGGTCACCTGGCAGAAGGGCGTCCCGGAGTTTCGCCCCGCGCAGTTCGTCGTCTCCGCCGACACCCTGTACCTGCTGTCCAAGGACGGCGGAGGCGGAGCCTCCGCCCTGATCGCAGCGTGCGCGGACTCCGTGATGCGGGCCGCGACCGCTCAGGCTGAACGCGCCGGCGGGCGCCTCGACCCGCCAATGCTGGCGATCCTCGACGAAGCCGCGAACGTCTGCAAAATCTCCGATCTACCGGACTTGTACAGCCACTTGGGCTCGCGCGGGATCATCCCGATCACGATCCTGCAGTCCTACCGCCAGGGCCAGAAGGTCTGGGGAGATGCGGGCATGGACGCCATGTGGTCCGCCTCCACCGTCAAGGTGATCGGGTCGGGTATCGACGATCCCGACTTCGCCGACAAGCTCTCCCGCCTCATCGGGCACCACGACGTGGAGACCACGTCCACCTCCACCTCCGAGTCCGGGAAGTCGACCTCGGTGTCGATGCGGCAGGAACGGATCCTGCCCGCGGACGCGATCCGCGCCCTGCCCAAGGGCACCGCCCTCGTCTTCGCCACCGGCATGCGCGCCGCCATGCTCGACCTGCGCCCCTGGTACGCGGAGCCTGGCGCGGACGAACTGGCCGCCGCCTCCGCGCGGGCGTCGAAGGCCATCACCGCACGTGCCATCGCCAAACACACCCCGGCCCAGTCCGACTTCGGCAAGGCCGCATGAACGGATCCTGGCTGCGCCCCTCTCGGATACCGGCGATTGATCACCTACTGGCAGGCGGGGCGAAAGCGGAGCGTCACTGCGCGGTGCCGGCTAGCGCATCATCGCCAGCCGCCCGCCCCGTACCAGATGGCACGCTCGCTCCCGGCCCCGCGCCGACCATGGCAGACCGCACCGCCCGTTCCTGTGGGAAGCCCCTGCCCCACCCGCAGCCAGTATCAGCCTGTCGTACGCGTCCGTCCGTCTGTTCCCCTCACCACCTCCCCAGCCCGGAGTTGCCTTGCAGAGCCTCGATAGGACCGAGCACACCCGTCTCCTCGGCCAGGTGGCCCCCGCGCTGAAAGATCTACGCGAGGAGGCGGAACGCATCCGGGCAGGCGACATCACCAAGCCGGTCCGTGAGATCGCGCCCCTCAGCCTGCGCGTACAGCAGCTGGCCATGGAGTGCACTGGGCAGTTCCACGACCTGTCGACGAGCCAGTACGCGGTCATGAAGGGCGGCCAGGAGAACCTCGCTCACCTCGCCGGCGCCTGCGCCCAGGTCTCCCTGGCGGCCACGCTGTGCAACCTCGCCATCCACCACCGCACCGAGTGCCTGCTGTACGAGGACGCCGACCCCACCCCTAAGACCAGCCGTGGCCAGCTCCGACGAGCCGGTGACGAGATGCAGCGGGCTGCCACCACGTACCGCGCTCTGGCGCGCCTGCTCTCGCGTCGACTGGCTTCGGCCAGCTCCCGCGCTGAAGACCAGCAGCTCATCGCCCATGCGCTGGCGAACGGTTCAGAGAAGGCGTCCGCCGCCGCATCCACGCCGGTCTACCCGGCGCCGCCACGCCCCGAGCCGAAGCCGTTCATCCACACAAGGCGCTGACAGCGGGTGCGCCTGCCCTCACCCGTCAACGCGCCGAGCCCCACTCACGGCGCCACCCGCATTCCCCTCCTGGAGATCCATGTCCTTTGTGGACCACGCGGACGTGTTCATCGGCTCAACCGGCGACGCGCACACGTTCGTCCTCCTCAACCGCCCAATCCGCGGCGTCGACCGCCTGCTGACCGGCGCCGGGCTCACCGCCCGCACGGTGAACGGCCGGACCCTCTACCTGCTCCCGCCCACTACCTCCGAGGAGGCCAACGAGCAGGCCGGCACAGCGATGTACGGGCTGTTGTCCCATACCCACGACCTCGTCGACCTGTCCTGGACCACCCGCCGCAGCCCGCAAAACCCTGGTCCCGAACCCGACCTGTGCTTCACGCTCACGGACACCGCCCTCACTGCGAACGCCGCCACGGACGAAGCCCGCTCCCTCCTGGAACAACACGGCTTCACTCCCTCCGCCGGCTCGTCGTACCAGGCGCCGGTCCCCCTGAGCGAGCGTGACCTGCTGGGCGCGGTCGTCCGCGCCGAATCCCACGCCTACACCCACGGACTGGTCGTCCGCGTCGATCTGGGCATCCCCACCCCCGACGCGATCCCCGCCGCGTCCCAGCGCACTTCGATCGCCGTCCCCGTCGGCCCAGCCACCCAGCCGAAGCCGCTCCGCACCCGCTGACCTCCCCGGAGACCCATCATCACCATCCGCCAGATCGATCTGCCCGTTCAGATCGACCACTTCCTCCAACTCGGCGCCGACTTCGACGCCTTGAAGACCAGCGTCAGCACGCTGAAGGCGCAGCTGGGCAGCGAGATGTTGAAACAGCTCACCCCGGAGATCGCCCAGGTGCACGAGCTGGCGGGTCGCTCCCTGGTGCGGCTGGCCGCCCTCGACGGCAGCCAGTACACCCTCGTACCCGGCAGCCGCTTCACTCTGGAAGCGCTCAGCTCCGTCGTGGAAGCGGCTTCCATAGCCGCGCTCGGCCTCGCGAGCGCGGTGGCGGACAACCCGCTGGAGGGAGCCGCCTTCGCCAGCGGCCCTCCGATCGACGACGCCAGCATGCGCAAGGCTCGGCACGCCGAGGCCGCCCCTCGTTTGGCCAAGGCCCTGGGCGACGCCGCCCACCAGCTGGACCTGTGTGCAAACGGCTGCCTCTACACAGCATCGTTCATCATCCGCGACCTCAAGGAACATCCGGAACATCTGCCGCCGCTTCCGCAGCTGACCCGGGCCCAGTACACGGCCCTGGAGAAGGTCGCCCAGGGGGGGGCACCAGTGTCTCCAGGTCTCTGCGGGGCGGCCGGGAGAGCGTCCGGGCTGGCGACGGCAGCACTCTCCACAGCAAGCCCTTCACCGTGCTCGCGGACAACAAGTTGATACGCATCCAACAGGGGACCTCCGCTTTCCTCGACCGGAGCGTCACGGCTACCGCCGCCGGGCACCTGGCCCTGGACACCCAGAAACCCACCCGCACACCGACACCCACCATGGCCAAGGCGCCCGCTCCCGCCGCGGCCGGCAGGCGGCGGTGAAGGGCTTCGCTCCCGACGACCCCGTGCTCATCGCCCCACGCCACCTCGCCGGCCCCGGCGACCCGTCCCTGATCATCCAGCCCCTGCGGCGATCTGACGGTGGCCCTGCGCCCCGTCCCCTCGGCGTACACGCCGTGGTGGCACTACACCGGCACCCACGACAACCAGCCCTGGAGTGCCGAGTTCGGCGGGAACACCCCCTGCGAGATCCTCGCCGAGTTCACCGCCGCCCTCCTGCACCCGTCACCCGACACGCCCGCTGAGGTCTGGCCGCTGCTGACCGCAGCTGGCTGGCGGTACTACGACTACGAGCAGGACGACGAAACCGCCCGGCACCCCTCCGGGTCCCTCGTCCTGTCCCGGCACCGCCCCGGCACCACGCCTGCGGACTCCTGGACCGCCGAGGCGGCCGTTCACCTCGGCCCTTACTTCTGGAGCGCCGAGCTGCATGGTGTACCCCCGCACCTCGTCACCGCGTTCGCCACCGCCCTGACCCGCTCGGAACCCGTTCTGCGGGCCAAGGGCGCGGTCCTTGACCCGTACGTCGTCACGCAGACGCCCGGCGAGCCGCACGAGGCACCCCGGCTCACCGCCCCGGTCCGGCCCCACTCCGCCTCCCCGGGGCCCGTCGCGGCATCTCCCTCCCGCGGAACGGGCCACTGACCCTGCGGGCCTGGATTCACGCACCCCAATGATCACACCACCCGAAAGCGCACTGCCATTTCCGACACGCCTGCCCTCACCTGCCTTTCTCTGGGTGCCGGAGTTCAGTCCAGCACTCTGCTCGCCCTGTCCGCGCACGGAATTCTCCCGAAGGTCGATTACGCCATTTTCGCCGATACCGGCTGGGAACCCCAGGCGGTATACACCCATCTCGACCGCCTAGAACGGGAAATCGCCCGGCCGGCCGGAATACCTGTTCTCAGGGTTTCTTCGGGAAACATCCGCGACGACGCCCTCGACCCCGATCACCGGTTCGCGTCCATGCCCCTCTACGTCCTCAATCAGGACGGGAAACAGGGGATGACCAGGCGCCAGTGCACCGGGGAGTATAAAATCAAGCCCATCAAGAAGAAGGTCCGGGACCTTCTTGGATACCCCTACCCGCAGCGAATCCCGAAGGATGTTTTCGTCGAGCAGTGGGTCGGTATATCGACGGATGAATTCCACCGGGCCAAGGATGCCGACGTCCAGTACATGCGCAACCGGCACCCGCTGATCGGCCTGGACTGGTCCCGCGCGGACTGCATTCAATATCTCACCTCCATCGGTCTGGAAGATACGCCGAAATCGAATTGTTTGGGCTGTCCATTTCATGGAAACCAGCAATGGAGAAATATCCGGGACACCAGTCCTGAAGAATGGGCGGACGCGGTCGCCTTCGATGCGGCCATCCGGCAGGGCAACGCCCGCGCGAACGCCTCCGGAAACCGGCTGCTGGGACAGGCGTACCTGCACCGCTCCCGCGTCCCCCTCGACGAGGCAACCATCGACCACGTCACGGCCGCCGAGTGGGCGGCCCGCCAGCAGAACCTCGACGACCAGGCCGCCGCCGTGGAGGAGCTGGAGACGGGGGTGGTCGACGGCTGCTCCACGTGGGCGTGCCGCGGCGCCGAACCCGAGCCGGTGCAGGGCGACTTCGGCCTGGCCTCGTGAGGCGGATCATCCTCGACCTGTTCGCCGGCCCCGGCGGCTGGAGCCACGCCCTGACCGTCCTCGGGGCGCAGGATGTCGGTCTGGAATGGGACGAGTGGGCCTGCAAGACCCGCGCCAAGGCCGGGCAGTTGACGATCCGCACCGACGTCGCCGCCTATCCCGTATGGATCTTCTCCGGGCGGGTGCTCGGGTTCATCGCCTCCCCGCCCTGCCAGGCGTGGTCGATGGCCGGCAAGCGGCTCGGACTCATCGACCAGGCACTCGTGCACCAGGCCGTCGCCGATCTCGCCGCCGGACGCGACACCCGCGAGCAGCTGCTCGGCGCGTGCGCGGACGCACGCTCTCTCCTCGCCGCCGAGCCCATGCGCTACCTGCACGCCCTCAACTCGGTGGGCGAGCCGGAGTGGGTGCTGATGGAGGAGGTTCCGAACGTCCTTCCGCTGTGGCGTCAGTACGCGGCCGTGCTGCGCGGATGGGGTTTCTCGGTGTGGACCGGGATCCTGAATGCGGCCGACTACGGCGTCCCGCAGACCAGGCGGCGGGCGATCCTGCTCGCCTCCCGGGTCCGCGCCGCTGGGCCCCCGCCGCCCACCCACGCACCCTCCGCCGGGCCGGAGTCGCTGTTCGGGCCGGGCCGCGAACGGTGGGTGTCCATGGCCAAGGCCCTGGGCTGGGGCGCCACCGACCGGCCCGTACCCACCGTGTGCGCCGGCGGCGGGCCGGGAGGCGGCCCCGAGCCCTTTCCCTCCGGCTCCCGCAAAACCCTCATCGACGCCCGCGACCGCGGCACCTGGACACCCCACCCCGACTCCGAGACCGTCCCGGCCTCCCCCGGACAGGGCCCGGCCGGACTGCCCGGCCGGATAAAGACCGAGCCACGGTCTCTCCGGCCGCCACCCTCACCGGCGAGGCGCACCGCTGGTCATGGTCACTGCGCAGCAACAACCAGACCAACGCCACCGTGCGGCGTGCCGACGAGCTCGCCGGCACCCTGTTCTTCGGCCACCGGGCCAACGAATGCACCTGGGTCGCCGAGACCCCCTCCGGCATGCCGGACGATGAGCAACGACCGGCCCCGATCAAGATCACCGCCCGGGAAGCAGGCGTACTGCAGACCTTTCCCGCCGACTACCCACGCTTATCTAGGGGTATCAACCAACATCGCTGGTGATAGCTCTGTTCCGATCTGAGTGACGTAGGGCACGTGCCGCGGCTGAGGCAGCGATGCCAGTCCGGCTGGTGGATGAGCCGGGGGTTAGATGATCGACTCCGACGCAGCCAGGTCTCCGTTGTATGTAGTGTGCGGAAATGACAAGAAGCGAGCGGCTCGCGGAGCAGCTGGATTGGTACTGGCACAAGAACTTGCGGCCACAGCTGGACGGCCTTACCGACGAGGAGTACTTCTGGGAGCCGGTGCGCGGCTGCTGGAGCATCCGCCCACGTGGCACGTCGGCCGCACCGATGTCGGAAGGTTCGGGGGAATGGACGATGGACTCCGCGTCCCCTGACACGGTGCCGGCGCCGGCGCCGGTGACGACGATTGCCTGGCGGCTGGCGCACATCATCGTCTCGTGCCTGGGCTATCGGGTCGGATGGTACTTCGGCGGCCAGGACGTCGACTCCGAGACATTCGCGTACGCGGGGACCGCTGATGAGGCGCTAAAACAGCTCGATGAAATGTATGGGAGATGGAACGCGGGGGTCCGCGAGCTTTCGGACGCTGACCTGGAGAATCCGCCCACGGTGGGTCCCGAGCGGTTTCCCATGGAGAACAGGGTCCTGCACGTCAACAGGGAGCTGATCCATCACGGCGCCGAGATTTCCCTGCTGCGCGACCTCTACCGCTGGCAGGACGGAGCCGTACCGCGCCGAATATGACTTTCCGCTAACCGGCGATCGAGCTTCGGAAACCTACGTGGACTCCGAGACGTTCCGTGGCTGCGAGCTTCAGTGATCGCTGGCCTGACGCTGACTTGAGGAGGCGGGCAAATTGGCTGCCGTGGTGCTCGTTCACGGTCTGTATCACCGTCCCGAGCACTTCGCCGTGGTGGCAGAGCGTTTGCGGACCGCAGGAACCGAGGTTGTCGTTCCCGAGCTCCACCGGGGCTCGTTGCCCGCTGACACTGCCGCGGTCCAGGCTGCCATCGACTCGCTCCGGGAGCCTCCGATTGTGCTCGGGCACTCTTATGGCGGGTCGGTGATCACCGGGGTCGGCGGAGCGGGACACTTGGTCTATCTGGCGGCCTTCGTGCTGGATGTCGGCGAGAGCGCAGCCGGTATGGGTGGGGCGTCCCGGCAGCTGCAGGAAGCGATCACCTCTGAGCTCGACGGCTCGACCAGCCTGCGCCCTGACCGGGCTGCCGATGCCCTCTACGGCGATTGTCCCGAACCTCTCGCCGCCTGGGCGGTTGGTCTACTGCGTGCGCAAGCCCCTGGCTGCGGGCGAGGAGTCCCAGAGCGCCACAGCTGGAAGCGCACTCCCTCGACCTACGTCGTCTGTGGACAGGACCGGGCTATCGACCCCGGCCTGCAGCGGAAGATGGCCTCGCGCTGCACCGACGTGCGCGAGTGGCCGACGGGCCATTCCCCGTTCGTAGGGCAGCCCCATCTCGTCGTTGAACTGCTGCAGGAACTGCTTGCCACCAGCATCTCGCGCAAGCGGGATGAGGGAGTCACAACCACTCGTTGATCGCTGCGATGAGGTCGGTCGCTTCGTAGCGGACAGCGAGTTTCATTTGCTTTGGTTCTTGAGCTTTTTGTTTAACCGGCGCGCCCGTAGTGCTCTTCGAGTGACTCGGCGCGTTTGACGGTTTTGCCCACCCCGTGACGGGGTGCGGTCGTGCGGTT
>NZ_JBEZLR010000097.1:14496-38875 GCF_040652275.1 Streptomyces sp. NPDC048275 | reverse complement strand
GACGGCAGCCGCCTGATAGCCACACCCAGCACCCCTGGGCGACCCAACCCTACGAATGGCTCGATCAACCCGATCAAGACGGTAGAGCCGCCTGATGCCCCGCACCCCCGAACCCGACGAGGACTACCTCGACACCGTTCCTCCGCCGCAGCCGGTGTTCCACGTCGAGCAGGCCCTCCTCGGCGCCCTCCTCCTTGATCCGCACCGTCTCGGCGACGTGACCGGCATCGCTGGCGGCTCGTTCTCCACCGCCGCGCACGCCGCCCTCTTCGCCGCGATCAGCGCCCTGCCTCCCCCCGATCCGGCCGAGCACGCGAAGAACACCAAGTGGCTCGACCAGGTGCTCGCCGCGGGCCGCGAGCAGGCCCGCGGACTGACCGCCTCCTACCTGCACACCCTCATCCAGGTATGCCCCTGGCCCCGCCACGCCCCGGCCTACGCGCGGATGGTCGAGGCCGAGCACGCCAGCCGCCGTCTGCGGGGCGCCGCCGAACACCTCGCCCAGACCGTCCACGACGCCTCGCTCCCGCACCCCGTCCAGACGGTGCTCGACGAGGCCGACGCACTCGCCACGGTCGTGGACGACATCGCAGCCCGGTTCCCTCCGCGCGCGGGTGTCCTGCCTCGCACCCCGGCACCGCCGACGGCACCCGCGCCCGATTACGCCGAGGCGGTGGAGGAGGAGCAGTTGCTGCTCGCGACCGCCACCGCCCGCCCCGCCGACATCAAGTCCGTCCGGTGGCTGATCCCCGAGGACTTCACCCAGCCCCTGCACGCCGGGCTGTGGCAGTGCCTGACCGCCCTCGCTCGCCGCCACGAGCTCGTCGACCCCATCACCGTCCTGTGGGAAGCCCAGCAGCGCGGTCTGCTGAGCGGCAGCGAACCGGGCGAGGTGCTCCGCCTACTGGCCGAACCAGCCGGTTCCGTGGAGCACTGGGGCGAACGCGCCCTGCAGCGCGCCTTCCTGGCCACCGCCGACCACGCCAGCCGCCGCATCGAGGCGTACGCCAGCGACCCGGCGAACACACCGTTCCAACTCGTTGTCGGCGCCCGCAGATCCCTCGCCGACATCGGCGCCATCCGCACCCGCTGGCAGCACGCCACCGGACCAGTCCCGCCACAGCGACCGCGCCCCACGCCCACCACCCGCGCCGGCCCGCCGACCACCACGGCCGCACGCGCCGCACGCGCAACCCGATAGCACCCCGCATACGCCGGTGGCCGGACCCCATGGCCCGGCCACCGGCACAGGAGACGACACCGCAACGTGACCACCGCACTGCCACTCGACGCTCACGTCCGCCTCGATACCCACCCCACTCATCCCAGCGCCGTCATTGCCGTCCTGACCGGCTCCCAGGCCCGCATCGCCCACATGGGCCTGGCGACGGCCGACTGGACCGTCGTCGCCGAGAACGTCCTGGTCCTGGTCCGCATCGACCATGAGGAGCCCCACTGGGCCGAGGACGCAGCCAAGCACCTGACCGCCGAGGGGATCACCGTCGAGATCACCCCTCGACTCCGGGAAGCCATGAACGAGGAATGGACCTGGGCCAACTACCCCATGCCCTGGTGCACCCGCGCCGAGATCCGCGAAGTCTCCAACGAGGCCCAGAAGATCCACGACGACATCCAGCACGGCCAGCTCATCATCCACGCCCACGCCGACGACAGCGGCACCACCGTCGCCGTCGGCACCTACCGCGACAGCGGCAAGAGCGTCTACCTGCACGGTGAGAACCACCTGCGGCAGATCGCCGACACCTTCGGCTCACCCGCCCAAGCACTCGCCACCTTCGAATGCCTCCATAGCGACACCATGCTCCCCGGCCCCGCGCCCCTGACCGACACTGAACGCCAGACCGCCGAAGCCCGCACCACGCTCGGCGCACAGGCCGCCGAAAGGCCCGAACAGCCCGTCCAGCGGACGGAAACGGTTCCCGCCTACGCCGCTGACCCGGGCGGCCACGACGCCATCCTCGACCAATTCCTCGCCGAGCACGACGACTGGGAGAAGTGGAGGACCTGGACCGACGACACCACGCACGCAATCCACGAATCACAAACCCTGCGGATCGAACGCGTCCACGAGGCCGACCCCCGCGAGACAACCTGGACCGTCGCCGCCTACGAAACCCCCGTCTCCGACCGGATGTGGCATCTCACCATGACCGGCGCCACCCCAGCCCCCGTCCTTAAGACCCTTCTGAACGGGCTCGCCGAAGAAGACGCCTGGGAGACCGCCATCGGCAGCCCCACCACCGAGAAAACCGTCACCGCAGCCACCCGCCCCCTCACCGACGCCGGCTGGAAGCACACCGTGGACGGACGCTGGAGTCGCTGGGAAACCCTCCAAGGCGATGCAGGTGTCCAGTTCGACGCCTTCGCCGCCCAGAATAATCCCCACAGCGCCCTCGCCACCTGGACCCTCTGGGCAGGCCCCAGCATCGACCGCCCCACCTGGACCATCACGGCCTCCCCCTACACATCCGCCACGCTGCTGGCCGACCTCGCCGAGAACCTCGCCCACGGCACCGGAACCCGGACCCACACCCCCGTGAAGGTGAAGCCCACCATGCACCTCACCACCACCCCCACAGCGCCACCTCCGACAGCAGCCACGGCACAGCCCAGCCGATCCCGTTGACAGGGCTTGAGCAACCCGTGCTTCTGCAGCTCAGAAGGCTATGCAGCGGGTTCCGTCGAACCACCGCTTCCGACTGACGGAAACGCGGGAAGTTAGAACGCTGGTGATCGCCCCCGATGGGTTCCGTCCCGTACGGGTGGACTCCCGCCGTACCGGCGCGGCCCATACCGCTGCCCTGCAAGACTGTCCGTGCTAGCTCAGGGCGGACGGCAGGACGGGCGAGAGATGGCCGGCACCACAGATGGCCCCTTCGGCGCTTACACCGAAGAGGCCGAGTTCTTCGACGAGCTGCCCCACGGCGATCTCGACGAGTACCTGCCGCCGTTCGAGACCGGACTGCTGATGGCGGCCGGCCGCATACTGGCCGTCTGCGCCTATCGCGACGCCACCCACTACGCAGACCGTCCCTTCGACCGCAGCGAGAAGGACGCCGCCGCCACGGTGCTGAACCTGCTGCCCGAGACGTGCGACGGCCAGGGCCACACCTTCCGCCGGGATGTGGCGCGCGCCTTCTGGGACCTGGCCGACGACCTCGCGGCCGGGCGCGCCCCGCTCCCGCGCTGCCAGGCTGAGACCTGGGCCCTCAAGAACATGCTGGACGCAGCGCCCCGGATGTGCGCCGCCGACGACGAGGAACTGACCGCGCTCGGCGTGCCCGTCCCCACGGGCACGAACGAATCCTCCTACCGGGCCCCCTACTTCGAAGAGGAAGCCTGGGAGTTCGTCATCGAGGACGCGAAGTACACCATCCCCGAGGCCCAACCGCCAGCCTCCACCGAGAAGACCGCAGACGGCATTGAGGAGGCCGGCGCGGTTGCGGAGCCCGAAGGCGGCTTGGACGCCCCCGCCCACTGGTTCTCCCCCTACGGCATCACCCGCCCCCGGGACGCCGAGCGAGGCCACCCGGGCTGGGCCGACACTCCCGATCAGAACCTTGCACCATCGGGGCTGCCCAGCACTGAGCGGGCCGCGCATCTCCTTGGGCTGGGCGACGACTTCGACCCCTGGCAGGCGGCCGACAGCGATGTGCTGCGCCCCCGGCTGCGGACGATGGCGGACACCCTGACTCCGCTGGCGGCCAGGCTGCTGACGGTGGCCGCCGAGATGGTGGCCGAGCGCGGCTGGCATGACCTGCTCGCCCACGGCGACCGGGTCTTCGCACGCCCCGACGACGAGGAGGATGCCTGGGAGGTGGACGAGTCCTTCCTCCTTCAGCTGCCGCCGCTGTGCGACGGCCAGTCCGCCGCCTGGCGCCTGGCCATGGTGCGCGCAGTGCAGAACCTCGCCGATGACCTGCGCTCGGAACGTGCCCCGCTGCCCACCTGCACCGCCGAGGAACTCGCGTTCCACCTGATCCTGTCCGAGGCCCAGACGGTCCTGGACTACCTCGACGACAACGATGGATACGCCCACGACGTGGGCCTGCCGACCGGCGGCCAGTTCACCGTCCGCCACCGAACCTTCGACCACTGGCGGGAAGCCTTCCTACAGGACGAAGACGTTCTGCTCCACTACGACCAGACCCTCGCCGGCATCGCCGCCGACCCCGACCACCCGGTAAGCCAGCAAGCCGGCACCGGAGACCTGCGCCCCCGCGCCTGGTTCGCGCCCTTCGGCAACATCCGCCCCCGCACCCCTCGCCCCCCGACCGACCAGGACCGCGCGCTCCTCGCCGACACGGATCCCGACATCTTTTTCGCCAGCACCCCAGCCCTGGCCGAAGCTCCAATCCCATCCGCCGAGGCGGACACGGCCACCGTGCTGCCCGACGGGCTCCGCGACGAATTCGAGCACTTCACCGGCCTGGCCCAGCACCGCTTCTTCGACGAGCCCTGCGCCATCGCGATGGCCGCAAGCCTGGACCGTCTCCTCACCCGCCTCTTCGACACCGACACTGTGGTGCCCTTCCACATCTGGCCGCTCAACCCCCGCGCCAGCGCCATCAAGACGGGGCTGCTCCTCGTCGACCACGACTTCTGCCTTCAGGGATACACGCGCACCTGGCGCCTGAGCGCCGACCGCACGGACCGCGAGGCACGCCAGTGGGCCGTCGCCCTCCTTGAGGACTGCGCCAAGTACATCCTGGCCAACCACGGGCACACCGTCATGGACCGCCTTCCAGGCGCCCAGCCCAGCCCACCCCTGGACCCCCGGCTCTACGACGTGCTGCCCGCTCGCCTGCGCGACCTCGCCCGGGACCTCACCACAGCCGGCCTGCTGCGCCACCGCACCCGTCACCTCGGCATGATCAGCGCCCAGCTCGCCGAGGAAGCCATCCTCCCCGAACGCCTGGTCACCGCCTGGCTCGACGGTGCTCCCGTCACACCCTCCCAGCTCCTGCGCTGCGCCCCTGCCCTGCAGCTGTCAGAGGACGTCCTACTCGAAGCGCTGGACGGCAAGCGAGACATCGCGTACTGGCCACTACCTGTTCCGCCGCCAGACCAGCAAGGCCACCCCGCATGACCACGTGCGGCGTGGACACGGCAGGCGCCCCCGCACCGCCGCTCCACACTCGCGAATCCCGAGGCCCAACGACCGGGAATCTCGGACACGTTTGCGCACAGCCTCAGGTGACGGGTCGGGTCACTCGCGCCCGGGCAATCAACGCGGCGACCAAGGGGCGCAACATAGCCGAGGATCGCCGGTTGGCCAAACCGGCGATCTTCCGCATCATTGATGGTCCACCGCCACTACCTGCCCCTACGTCGGAAGGCACCGCCACCGCAACATCCACAGCCACGCAGTCCCACACGCATCCGCGCCGCAGCCGCACGAGGCGGCTACCCCGCCGCGTAGCTCGCGCGGAAGAGATCCGCAGCCCGCTCCACGTCGCGCTCGGAGCGCAACTGCACCTCCAGGTCGCCCGTACCGTGGTGGCCGAGCTCCGTCACGTCCCGGGTGAAGCCGGGCACGAGGTCCACATCCCTCGGATCGGCCTTGAGGTAGACGAGGAGCTTGGTCTTCTGCGGCGGGCAGACGCACGCGAAGTTCCGCAGGCGCTGATACGCCCGGTACTGCTTGCGCTGCACCCGGCTGACGCCGTCCCCGAGGCCGAGCAGGACGTCATCGACCGCCTCAGCCAGCTCCGCCAGCGCCTCGCCCTGCCCGCGGACCGGCGGCAGCCCGGCCGCGCGTCGGCGAACCCGCTTCGCGGCCGGCGTGCGGCCGGTGACGGAAGCCACGGTCTCAAGACCAAGGAGGTCCTTGCCGAAGAATCGGTAGCGGACCAGGTCGATGCTGCGGCGGTGCTCGCGTACGGCGTGCACGTCGTAGCGAGTGAAGTCGCCAGCGACGCAGATCAGCCTGGGCGCACTCCACAGAACCTGGGCCGCGGTCGTGACCCCGAGCCGGTCGCGGACCAGGTGCTGGAACTCGGCCCGGTGATCCATCAACCAGCCGAGATAGAACAGCCCCTGGTTGATGACGCCGGAGTCCACACCCCGCTTGTACTCGACGACCACCGGCGCCCCATTCTCGTCGAGGCCCAGCGAGTCGATCCGGCCGCCGTGGACCGGGCCCGTGCTGTACTCGCTCGCCAGGAACCGGACCCCGAGCAATTTCTCCATGTCGCCCTCGACGATGCCCTGCACGTCGGCCTCGGCATCAGCAAGACGCGGCGCGACCTCAGTCACGCCGCCATTCGTGTTGTAGAGCTTCAGGTCCGGCACCGCCCCTCCCGTTCAGCCAGTGTGGCCGACACTCAACAGCAGGGGATGTCGAATTTATTTCCGGGTACTTCGCAGCCTGACCCCGGAGATCTCCGGGACACTACAATCGAGACATGCAGGTCAGAATAGGACATTTCTAGATCGCGGGACATGCACAGGACGGCACGGCTAACGCTTCGTCAGATAGCCCGTTGACCTGCGAAAACGCCTGGGAAGTGCTCCGGAGCCGTGTGCGCAGGTTCGAATCCTGCCGGGGGCACTCCGGGAAAAGCTCCTGACCTGCAGAAATACAGGTCGGGAGTTTTTGCATGCATGCCAAAACGCACACGGTCTTTTGACCGTTGCCCGTTTCGGTCCACACAGCACCGCACACCCTGTGGATAACCTCGTCCATTGACAGATTTCCGCAGGTCAAGGGCACGCGCTTGAGCGCACGGTGGCCTCGTTCGCCAACAAATGCCGAAACTGTGCGGCGCCATGGGATTCCTGGCGCCGAGACTCGCAAAACCGCGCGTGACCTGCCCTGATGTGGCCGAGAGCACATGGAAACGCAAACGGTCTGGTGGGTCGTTGCCGTTTCCGCCCGAATGCCCGCTGCTCCGCTTGCGCCATCGAACGCACAACTGATGTTCGAGGGCCACTGGTCGGACTGCAGGCCGCTGAGACATCCGGGATGTGAGCAAGGAGCGCCAGCAGTGCGACTGCCCGATCTGCCTGCCTGGACGGCCCCCTTCACTCCGCCCAAGACGCTGAACGACCGGCCGTTGCAGCAGAGTTGACGGATCGCTAGAGTCGGCCTGCCCACTACTCACAGGAGGCTCCTTGACTTCGTCGTCGCTTCATACGTGGACACAGCCGAACGGCTGTTCCGGGGCGACCTAAGCCCCGCTGCGTACCGCTGGTGACCACTTGACCCAGGTGAAGTGCGTCCAGATCCAGCGGAGATAGCGAACAAGTCAATGGAGGTACCGAGTGCCGGCCAACTCGACGCAGCAGCTCGCCTGTACGCACCCCGGGCGTGATGTTGCGATCGTCAGTCTCTGTGCTGTTGTGATGGGGCTCTTTGGATTTCGTCAGCGATACTCCTCCCTCCACTTGGTTCAGTGTCGAAGGAAGTGAGGAAGGTGCCGAGCACGAGCAGTGTGGCTCTTGAAGACGGCATGCCGGAGTGAACATGATCGCCTTATGAGTCAGCAAGCGGTGACCTTGAGCAAGATCGTTTTGGAGGACTGGCCGACCATACACTCGTGGGCATGTCTCGCGGAGGCGTGTCGCTATCAGCCGTGGGGGCCGAACACAGAGGATCAGACGCGGGACTTCGTGGAAGACGCGGCCAAGGCCTGGTCAGACACCCCTCAGTACCGGTTCCCCTATGCCGCCCGCCTCGGGAGCGATGTTGTGGGCATGGGTGAACTGCACGTTCGCCATCACATCCAGCGCCAGGGCGAGATCATGTATATCGTGCATCCGCAGGTCTGGGGGCAGGGCATCGGGACAGAAATCGGGCGGCAGCTTCTCTCTTGTGGCTTCGGCAAGTTGGGGCTCCACCGGATCTATGCCACCTGTGACCCGCGGAATCTTGGCTCGTCCCGGGTGCTGGCCAAACTCGGCATGACGCATGAGGGACGTCTGCGTCACACCTCGTTGATCCGTGACGGCTGGCGAGATTCCGTGATCTTCAGCATTCTCGAAGACGAATGGCGGTCCGCTGCGCTGGCTGAGTGATCCGGTCTGACGAACGACGTGTGAGGGCCTGCCGACGGTCAGGTCGGCAGGCCCTGGGGGTGGGTGACGGTCAGACGGTGTTGTCCGCGTAGTAGACCCGCAGGAGTCCGTTGATGTCCGGGATGGTCTGGGAGATCGCGATGTTGTCGATCCAGCGGTGTCCGATGTGAGCGGTGCCGCAGATCGTGTCGGGGTCGGTGACGGTGGCGGCGAAGACGAAGACGCGGGTGAGACGGCCGTCCGGGCCGAGGTGATCCTGGTGTCCGAGATAGTGGGTGGCTCGGTCCAGTCCGAGGTCGAAGTGAGTGCTCAGGACGCGTCCAAGACCGGTCAGCAGGGTCTCGCCGGGCTTGATCCGCCCGGTGGGCAGTTCCCAACTCGACGGCTCGGTGTCGAAGTTGTGGCTGACGCGCTCGGTCAGGAGGAACAGGCCGTGGTGCTCGATCAGTGCTGCGGCGGCCAGGTCCTCGATGCCCTCGGCGTGGGTGCGGGAGACGAGATCGTGCAGATGGTCGTCGGTGACGGACCGGTTCACGGGGTCCTCCGCAGCGGGCTGATGTCCGGGATGCGGCTGCTGATCGAGGGGCGGGCTGCTTCCGGGGTGGCCAGCAGGGCGACGATGGTGATCGGCTGGTCGCAGTGCGGGCAGTTGCGGGTCGCGGTGGGCTCCAACGGGTCCCGGACACCGGGCTGCTGGCGGGGGGCGGGCCGGAGTGCCGGGACTTCGGCCACCGGCCGCGCGGGCGTTTTCTCGCCGAGACGGCGGGCCCGGTCCTCGTCCCGGCTCCGGCCGCGCCGCCGGTCGGCGTCCTGGCGGCAGGCGGGCGAGCAGTAGACCTGCCGGACGGTCGCGGGGGCCTCGAAGGAGCCCTCGCAGACGGGACAACTCCGTGGTTCCAGACGGTCTTTGCCGGTGCGGGCCTTCAGTCGGCACTCGGCCGAGCAGAAGACGCGCCGGGGGCTGACGTCCGTGGTGAACTCGCCCTGGCAGGCGGGGCAGATCCGCTGGACGGGAGTCCGCCTGCGGGCAGTGGCCCGGCAGGTCGGAGAACAGTAGACCTGGCGGCTGGCGTGGTGGGCGAGGGCGAACGTGGTCTCGCAGACCGGGCAGCGGCGGGCCATGTCCTCAGGAACTTCTGGGGCGTTGGAAGTCTGGTCAGGAGACACGCGCGTTCACTCCCGCCCGCAGAGTCTCGGCCGTATTCTGGTGGCTGCGCAGCCGGTAGGACGGGCCGTCGATGCCGGCGACCGCCGCCCGGTGCAGGAGCCGGTCGAGCATCGCGGCCGCGACGGTGGCGTCCCCGAACGCCCCGGCCCAGTCCGCGATCCCGACATTCGTCGTCAAGATCGTGGACGATTTCAGATATCTCTGGTTGATCACCTGGAACAGGGCCGAGGCCCCGTCCTCGGGCAGCGGGAGATACCCCAGCTCGTCGATGATCAGGAGTTTCGGGCCGGCGAAGAAGTTCATGCAGGTCTTCCAGCGTCCTTCGAGGGCGGCCTTGTGGCAGCGTGCGGCGAGTTCGGCGGCGGTGGTGAAGTAGACGCGGTTGCCGGCCTCGACCGCGGCCCTGCCGAGCGCGACGGACAGCATGGTCTTGCCGACCCCGGGCGGTCCGACGAACAGGACGTTGGAGGCGTCGTCGAGGAAGCGCAGGGTGGCCAGGTCGCGGATGAGTTTCTCGTCGACACCGGGCTGGGCGGCGAAGTCGAAGTCGTTCAGCGTCCAGGGCTCGGGCAGGCAGGCGAACCGCAGCCGGGCCGCCAGCCGACGGGCCTCGGTGGCCTCGACCTCGATCTCCAGCAGCCGCTCCAGTGCGGCGGTCAGTGACATCCGCTCGGCGCGGGCCTGATCACAGACCCGGTTGAGCGCCTCGGCGGCGTCGTTGAGTTTGAGATAGGACAGGTGGCCTCGCAGCTGCTGGAAGCGGCGTGCTTCGCTCATCTGCATGGGCGACGTACTCACTCTTTGTTCTCCTCCTTCGGTGCGGGAACGCTCCGCAGCCGGTCGGCCACGGCGGCATAGTGGGACAGGTCGATCACGACCCGTTCGGCGGTCGATCCGGTGGCCTGCCGGTCGCGCAGCCGCTCGGCCTCGTCCAGGGCGGCCTCCGAGGGCGGGCGGCGGACCTTGGACTTGCACGGGGCCCGGTCGGAGAAGCTCTCCAGCACTTTGCGCTCCAGCGCGACGACATGACCCGCGTCGCGGACGGTTTGCCCGGCTCCGCGCGGGGCCCGGCGGTGCCGGGCGATCACCGCCCGGCCAGCGGTGGAAATGCTCAGGACGTCCTCGCCGAGCCGGTGCACCACCCGCACCCGGACACCCGGCAGGCCCGGCGGCACCGAGTAGAAGTTGCCCTCGAACGACACCAGGCCCTGCGGGGTGACCGTGCGCTCGACGGCGAGCTCCGCCGCGAACGGCCGCAGCGGAAGCTCCAACAGTGGTTCGGCAGCGGCGAGTTCGGCGACGGTGACCTTCACTCCGTCGACCGTGCGACGGCGTTCGTCCATCCGGGCGGCGAGTTTGTCGACCCCGGACTGGGCCTGCTCGACACTGAGTCCGTCGGGAACCGTCCGCCACCACCGCTGGGCCTCGGAGTGGTTGGCCTTCTCCACGACGCCCTTGCGGTTGCCGCGGCGCGGCGGACAGATGTCCACCCCCACCCCGTAGTACTTCGCGACCGGCGCGAACGCGGCGGTGACCTGCCCGCTGGAGGGATAGCAGACCGTCGCCATCCGGTCGAACCTCCACCGCCGCGCGGTCCCGCCCAGCTTGCGCACCACCGCGTCCAGCGCCTGCACCAGATGCGGGAAGTCCTCGCACTCCGCGAGCACCGCCCGCCACCGGCCCGAGTGCGCCAGTGCCCCGACCAGTAGGTGCGCATGTTCGCCAACACCCCATTCCCCGGGCGGAGTCGGCAGTTCAAGCCAGTCGAACTGAATTTCCTCGCCCGGCGGATGGGCGATAACCGCGACATCGCGGCCCTTCGTCGCGTGACACGGCTCGCAGTGCGGCCGCACCTCGTGACGACGCAGTCCACGGGTGAACGTGGAGTATCCGCCCTGATAGCCGAGTTCGCGGACCTCGTCGAACAGCGTGGTCGCCCACAGATGCGGGTCATCGGCCAGGCGTCGGCGGCAGTACTCCACGAACGGTACGAAAGCGTCTGGCGCCTCCCTGCGCTGACCAGGCACCCTCGTGCCGCTCAGATAGTCCCGGATCGTCTGACGGTCACGGCCCAAGTGCCGGGCAATCGCCGAGATCGTCCATCCCTGACGACGCAGAGCATGAGCGTCCACGTCTTCCTCCAGCGTGAGCATCCAGGCCCCCGAACAGGACGACCTTCAAGCACACGCAGGCTCTCCGCGACACACCCACACCAATGCGACACACCGAGCAAGATCACGCAAAGGATGGAGAGATCAACTGAGCAGGTTTGCCGAACGACCCGAGCGGCCCCGGTGATTTCCAAGAAGCGCCATCAGTTGTGGTTTCTCTCGTCGCGGTCATCGTGGTGATGGCCTTCCACGGCAACCCCCTCGCGACCTTCGGTGCGAGCGGCAGTGCCTTCGCCGCTGCCTTCAGCGGAGGCATGGGCGTACTTTCCCACCTCAAGCGCACCGCATAGTCACCCAGGAGGGGCGGCCGGAACCGGCTGCCCCTCAGTGGGCTTCCCCAGTCCCCGCTCCACACGGCCGAGTCCGAGATCTCCAGGACCTCCCTGAGGCCGACCGAGCAGGGCTTCTCGCCATGCCAGCTGGCTGGCTGGCTGGCTGGCTGGCTGGCTGGCTGGCTACGCAAGAGGATCAGCCGACGTGGATGCCGCCGCACCGGATGGTCAGGAAGCCTCTTGCAGCGTGATCAAGTCGCCGACTCGGACTGTCCCTGCTTCCAGCACGTTCAGGTACACGCCGAGGCACGACAGTCGGCCCAGGTCGAACACCGGTATGCGGTGCTCGCGGGCGACCGCTCGCATGAGACCGGGGTCCGACGGGAGTTCGTCGTGGCCGAGGGTGGGGATCACGCAGCGCGGTGTGGGCACCAACACTCGGAACAACGCCTCCCCCACCCGCAAGCGCGACCCCACTCAGGCGTCCTCCGGACTGGTTGTTGATCGACTGCCAGTCGTACAGGCACTTCGCGTACCGGCTCAGCAGAACCTCGACGCTGTTGCTGGCCCGCTGGGCGACCTCGGCCGGGTCCGCGCCCGCGCACAGCCAGGTGAGTCGTCACACTTTCGTGAGCACTGGCGCCTGCTGCGATGGCAATTCCCGCACCTGATGAGCACTGCTCGCAGGCGTGGATCACGAGCAGAACCTCCAGCGGACTGCCATCGGTGGTCGCTCTGCGTGGCTCCTGAGGTCTTCGGGCTTCCGCCGGTCGGGCAACGAGGCTGCGAGGATGGTGCGTTGTGGATGAGTTCGCCGTTGGTGTCAACGGGGCGGGTGGTGCACCAAGGTTCGGGGCGGATCCCCGGTTTCGCTGACCGGGGATCCGCAGCTATGGGTGGGAACGCGTGCGTCAGGGGCGGCCCAGCGATCGGACAGCCCACCCGGCCGCACGCCAGGTCTCGGTGTTCAGGGTGCCGCGGCCATCAATGACCTTCGGGCTCGCTACGCGGGAAGCGAGCCGGTGCGGGTCGACGTGGGAGAACTGCGGCCACTCGGTCAGGTGCAGGAGCAGGTCGGCGTCCTGGACGGCGGCGATCGGGTCGTCGATGTAGTCGAGCTCGGGGTACTGCTTGCGGGCGTTGTCGACGGCCTGGGGATCGGTGACGGTAACGGTGGCACCGAGTTCGTGGAGTTTGTGGGCGACGGCGAGGGCGGGCGAGTCGCGGATGTCGTCGGTGTCGGGCTTGAAGGCGGCGCCCCAGATGGTGATGCGCTTGCCGGCGAGGTTGCCGTCGAGCTGCTGGCGGGCGAGGTCGACCATGCGCTCGCGACGCCGGTTGTTGATCGAGTCGACCTCGCGGAGGATCGTCAGGGCCTGGTCGACGCCGAGCTCACCGGCGCGGGCCATGAAGCCGCGGATGTCCTTGGGGAGGCAGCCGCCGCCGAAGCCGAGGCCGGGCCGCATGCCGCGACGGCCGATCCGTGCGTCGTGGCCGAGGATGTCGGCGAGCGTGGTGACGTCGGCGCCGGAGGCTTCGCAGACCTCGGCGACGGCGTTGATGAAGGAGATCTTCGTGGCGAGGAAGGCGTTCGCGGATGCCTTGGCGAGTTCGGCGGTGGCCCAGTCGGTGACGATCGTCGGCGTCCCGGCCTCGATGATCTTCTCGAAGCACTGCCGGAGTACGGCTTCGGCCCAGGAGTGCTCGGCGTCGAAGCCGAGGACGAGCCGGTCGGGCCGGAGGGTGTCCTCGACGGCGAACGACTCGCGGAGGAACTCCGGGTTCCAGGCGACCTCGATCCCGTCGCCGGCGGGCGCGCACTCGTGGAGGAGGTCGCGGACGCGGGGTGCGGTGCCGACCGGGACGGTCGACTTCACCGCGACCACGGCGGGGCCCGTGATGCGGGGTGCGAGCTGGCGGACGGCGGTGAACAGGTGGCTGAGATCGTAGGCGTGCTCGCCGGGCTGCTGTGGGGTGCCGACCCCGATGAAGTGCAGGTCGGCGAAGGCGGCGGCTTCGGCGTAGGAGGCGGTGAACCTCAGTCGGCCCGAGGCGGTGTGCTGGGCGAGGAGGCCGTCGAGGTCGCGTTCGTGGAAGGGGGCCTTGCCGGAGTTGAGGACCGCGACCTTGTCCGTGTCGCAGTCCATGCCGAGGACTTCGTGGCCGAGTTCGGCCATGCAGGCCGCGTGGGTGGCGCCGAGGTAGCCGCAGCCGATCACGGTGAGCTTCATGACGGGTTCCTTTGCGAGGTGGGGCCGCCGCCGGCGGCCCCGTCTCTTCCCCGTCCGTGAGGGCGGGGTGGTCAGGCGGGCCGGGCGGCGAGGTAGCGGTTGATCCCGTCGCGGATGAACGGCGGGATCGTGCGGAGGGCGAGGTCCTCGGGGGCGAGGAACTGGAGCTTGACGCCCTCGGCGAGGGGCAGCGTGGTCTCGTCGCCGTCCCAGGTGGCCGCGAAGAACGTGATCAGCTGGCCGGAGCCGTGCTCGTCGCGGATCTCGAACAGCTCGGTGAGATCGGCGATGTCGGTCAGGCCGGCCTCTTCGTCGAGCTCGCGGACGATGGTGGTGCGGGGGGCCTCGCCGGGGTCGCAGCCGCCGCCCAGAACGCTCCAGTGATCGGGCCAGGCGATCACGCCGGGCAGGTCGTCACGGAGGGTGGAGGAGGAGTTCGCCGCGGCGGTTGGCGATGATCGCGACCGCTCCGCGGGCGGTGGCCGGGCTGTCGGCAGTGGTGTCCTGGTGCATCCGGACACCGTAGTGAGGTGAGGGATCGTCATGCGGCAGCGCTCACGGTCCGGTCGCACAGCCAGGCGGCCGTCATGAGTGCCTGCATGCGGGTGCGGTCGAACCGCCCGCCCGGCTTGAGCCCGCCCTCCAGCAGCGGCCGCATCGTTGCGGGGGCCTTTGCCAGAGCGGTGTTGATCTGGGCGTCCGCCCAGCCGGCGAGCTTTCCGTTGAGCCAGGACGGGACCGGGGAGGCGAAGCCGAGCTTGTCCCGTCTGCCCCAGACTTCCCGCGGCAGGCCGAGAGCCTTCGCGGCGTCCCGCAGGATCCGCTTGCCCTCGGCCGGGTGCTCGATCTTGTGTCCGACGGGCAGCCGGTAGGACAGCTCGACCAATTCCCGGGCCAGGAAGGGGGACCGGCGTTCGAGGGCGTAGGCGGAGGCGAGTTTGTCGCTGGTCATCACCAGGGGCCGCCAGGCCGTGGCCAGGTCGGCGAGGGTGAGCCCGCGGGCCAGGTCCCCGCCGGCCTTCTCCATCGCGGTGGCGATCAGGTCGCGGATGCGGCTGTCGGGGTCGGGGCCGCGCAGGACGAGCCGGGTGACCGCCTCGTCCGGTCCGAGATCCTTGCCGGCGAAGTGCAGGAGCTTCGCGGCCAGCGGCTTGTAGGCATCCATCCCGGCAGCCAGGACGGCGTCCGGGCCGAACAGGACCAGGGAGTGACGGACGTAGCCCATGAGGAACTCGTCCGGGCCCAGGCCGCCGACCACGACCTTCAGGCCCCTCTCCGCGATCTTCCGGTAGGCCATGTACTCGGAGAACGTGGACGCGTTGCCCATCGGGTAGTCCAGGGCGGACATCATGTGCACCAGCACCTTGGTGAAGTCGACCGGGTCCGGCTCGACCACCACGAGTTCGGCGCCGATGTCAGAGGCGATCCGGGCCGCGATCAGTGACTCGTCGAGCCGGTCCTGGCCGGGGTAGCGGACGGTGACGCAGACCGGGGGCCGCAGCAGGTAGGCCAGCACCGACGAATCCAGTCCGCCGGAGAGTAAGAGGGCGAAGTCGCAGTCCGGGGCCCGCAGCGGGACCTGCTCGGCCAGGACGACCGAGAACTTCGCGAGAGCCTCGCTGTAGGTGCCGGCGAAGGGCTGCCGCTCAGCCAGGCTCCAGTAGACGTGCTGGTCGAGGGAGCCGGTGGCGACATCGAAGGACAGCAGGGTGGCAGGGGCCAGCAGCTGGATGCCCTGGAAGGGGGTGTCGACGCCGACCGGCGTCTCGATCGCCAGCACCTCCAGCCGTAGCACCAAGGGGGCGGGGCCGTAGCCGGTCAGGGTGGTGACCTCGGAGGCGAATGCGAGCCGGCCGCCGTCCAGGCGCCAGTAGAGCGGCTTCTCGCCGAGCCGGTCCCGCGCGAGGAACAGCTTTCCGGCCCGCGGGTCGTAGACCGCCAGGGCGAACATGCCGTCCAGTCCGTCGAGGCAGGACGGGCCGATCTTGGCCCAGGCCCGGAGCACGAAGTGCGCGTCCGTCTCCCGGTGCCCGAGCGGGATCCCCCAGGCGGCGGCCTGCTGGCGGTAGTTGTAGATCTCACCGTTGAAGGCCAGAAGGACCCCGCTCTCGCGGTCGAGGTAGGGACCGGGCTTGGCCTGCGGGTCGACGATCAGCAGCGTGTTCATGGCCAGCACCGCCCGCCCGTCCATCGCGGCGGTGTGCATGGTGCCGTCCGGGCCGCGGTGAGCCTGCGTAACGCCCATGGCGCGGACGGTCTGCTCGTGCCGGGCGGCGTCGGCTCCGGCCAGTCCTGCGATTCCGCACATATCTGGTTCACCCCCGGGTGTGGTGGTGCCTTGGCGGCGGTCGCCGCCGGAAGGAGATCTGTTCCGGTTCCGGCGGCGGCCTGGGCCTTCATCACAGCGGCCCAGGAAGATCACGGGGAGGGCTCGCAGGGGGGCTCACAACTCGCAAACACGGTTCGCGGGCGGGCGGCGAGGAATATCGTCAGTGACCCAACACACGGAACATGTACGGCTCTTCGTCCCCCGTCGAGTACGGATCTCGTGCTCCACAAAGTACAGACCTGCAGACTCAGCAATCTGTTCGAGCCGTGCGTGTCCTCGGTCACCGGCAGAGGGAGAGTCGTGGCATCGACTACCCGCCGGACCCGTCCGCCCAATGCGGACCTGGCCCGGCTCATCGAAGCCAGCGGCGCGAGCCACAAGTCCCTGGCTCTGCGCGTCAACCAGCTCGCCCACGCCGCCGGGATAGAGACGGACTACTCACACACGTCCGTGGCGAACTGGTGCCGTCGCGGAATGACGCCGAAATGGCCGGTCCCGAAGCTGTTGGCGCAGGCCATCGGTGAGAGGCTCGGTCGGCCCGTCGGCCTCGGCGAGATCGGTATGGGCGAGGCGGAGACAATCGACGCGGATGTGGGGTTGGATTTCCCGCGAGACCCCGCCGACGCTGTCCGCGTCGCCACGATGTTCTGGAGCTCCGTGAACCGCCGCGACTTTCTGGCCGGATCCGGCTTCGCCGCCTCCGCCTTCACCACTCCCGTCACCCGATGGCTCGTCACCCCCGCGGACGACACCGCCGGCCACCGTGGCGGCCGGCAGGTCGGCCGGGCCGACCTCGACGAGCTGCGAGAGGCCGCCGACGACGCGAGGCGGTGGGACTCCAAGTACGGGGGCGGGAACTGGAAGGCCAACTCCGTCACCGACTGCCTCGAACACCGGGCGGGCCCGCTGCTGCAGGGCAGCTTCTCCGACGAGATCGGCCGCGAACTCTTCAGCGTGACCGCCGAGTTGTCCCGACTTGCCGGGTGGACGGCCTTCGATGTCGGTGAGCACGAGGTGGCTCAGCGGCACTTCATCCAGGCCCTCCGTCTCGCCCGCGCCGGCGGCGACGTGCAACTGGGCTGTTATGTGCTCACCACGATGGCGATGCAGTCCCTCATGCGCGGCTTCGCGTCCGAGGCTGTCGACATGGCTCAAGGCGCCTTCGAGCGGGCCAAGGGCCAGGCCGTTCCCCGGGTGCTGGCGTTCACCAAGCTGATCGAGGCCCGAGCCCATGCCCGCGAGAATGACCCCCGGGCGGCCTCCCGGGCCCTCAAAGCCTCCGAAGACCTGCTCGGGCAGGCGAAGGACGACAGCGGCGGCGAGCCCGCGTGGATCGACTTCTATCACCACGCCCGCCTGTCCGCGGATGCCGCCGAGATCTTCCGGGACCTGAACAATCCCAAGGCCGCACTCTGCTGGAACCAGCAGGCCGCCGCCATGCCGCCCGGAGTGTTCACGCGGTCCGTCGGCATGCGGCTCGCGATCGTCGGGACTGCCCATCTCCAGGCCCGCGACCTCGACCACGGACTCCAGCTCGGCAACCGCAGCGTCGACATCCTCGCCCGCGTCCAGTCCACCCGGGCCAAGGACTACGTTCGCGAGTTCAACACGGCCTTGGCCCCCTGGCGGCGCGAGCCCGCCGTGCGCGAGTTCGTCCACCGGACCCGCAAGGAACTCGGCGTCGCCGCCTGACCGGCCAGCTCACCCCTCCTTTACGAACGAACTAAGCGACTTGTCGCACCAGTGCAGCTTCCGGGAGAAAGGGGCCCCTCGCCGCTTCGAGGCCAGCTAGGCTCCCGAGTCGAGCACCAAACGACGCCGCTGGACACGCAATCCAAAGAGGGGGCACGCTCGTGCTGGACCCCATAACCGCCGCAATCGTGAGTGGAGCGGCCGCCAACCTGGCTGCCACCGGCATCAGCTATGGCGTCACTCGCTTCAGCGACGGCGTGCAGAGTGCGCGCGGACGTCTTCGCAGGGCCCTCAACCGTGCTACCGACGAGGACCAGGCCGCCGCCCTGGACGCCTACGACACCGCAACAGCTCAGCTGGTGTCGCGCATGACCGGAGAGCAAGACATCCCTCTCGCCGAAGCCGAACTGACCAACCTGCTAAGGCTGATTCTCACCAGCTACGCCGAGCGCTACCCACAAGCCCGGACGGAAATACAGGGCCTTGCCGCCTCTTCACCCGAAGCCGCATCGATCACGCAGAACGGATACGACCGGGCGACAGTCATCGGCAAAGTAGAAGGCGGCCTCACCATCAACCACGGATAGGACCCCCAGGAGAAGTGGCCAACGAGCCCGCATACGGCCCCCACACAAAGGTCGCCTCCTGGCCTGATATCCAGGCTCACCTCGACCTCATCGCGAAGCACAGTCCGGACCTTGCCGGGACGCTGGAGTACGTGCTCGCCTACGACGAAACCGAGGGGGATGTCCGGCTCACAGGAGACGATCGCGACGAGGTACGGCACCAGAATGCCGACACCGTGGTAGCCATCCGCCAAGCGGCATGGCTGCTCAGCACTCTCTCCGAACTGCAGGAACTAGCGCGGAACATTCCCAAAGTCCCAGACTTCGGAGAGATCGAGCAGTACAGAGAAGGCATCACTTCGGAAGTCGCTGCTATCGCCACGAGCGCAGCGGGCACGCTGACCGCACGCATGATCGACGGCACCCCAGCAGCACTGCGCGCCGAGGTCGCTCATCTCTACACACATGGCCCCCCAGAACTGATCCGCGCGAGCCTTGCCACGGTGGCCGAAGACGCGCGCATCCTGCGTGGTCTCGCCCGCGAGGCAGCAGGCCCATTCCGGGCCAACACCGAAGGCGAAGCCGCATATATCGCCCGCATCACTCAGGCCGAGCTGGAGAACAGCGAGTACTCCATAGCCGACGCTTGGTCATACCGGCTTGCCCTATACGTCGTCGCCTATCCCGAAGCACTGCCCACTCTCGTCGACTTCACCAACGGATCCCTCCTCCACAAACACCCCGGTGGAGCCCCAACCAGGCGGACGCTTCCCCGCAATGGCGGGGAGCGAGACACCGTGGCCATCCAGCAGACCTCGAACCACCGAGCCGCCTCCGTCGGAACCGCGCAAACCGTAAATATCAACCACTACAGCCGCGGCGAAGAGGAGAACACATAAGCGAAAGAGAAAAGAACTCCAGGCGGGCCAAGAAGGAGTCGCCGGCCTCGACGTCTGCCTGCCCTCAGGGGATACCAACACCCCCTGCGAGTCCGTCTACGGCGCTTCGTACTCCGTGGGCATGTGGATCTCTCGGATGGTGGCCGGGTCGCGTGGTACCGGAACGGCCTGGGTGCTGATGACCTGGGTGCCCGTGCTCTGGGCTGCGTTTGCAAGATCTCGCAGGACGTCGTCGACCACGGGGGTTCCGATGCCCTGCTGGTACGGGTTGTCCAGGAGCAGCAGGCCGGGGAATGCGGCTTCTTCGTCGAGGTCGGATGACAGGAAGAGCGTGGCATAGCTGTAGGCCAGGAAGAAGAGCACCTTCGTCTCTGCCCCAAGGGCCTGATCCCAGGGGCGGGTGCCGACGTAGAAGGTGAGGTCACTGTCGTTGATGGTGATGGCACCCTTGACCCAGCCGCGTTCGCGGTAACGGTGGAGAAATTCGTTCATGCGCTCGGCGAACACGGCGCATCGTTCGACGGAGGTGAGCGTAGCTGTGGCGACGGCGGCAGGCTCTTGGTCAAGGGCGTCGACGGCTTGTTGTGCAGCGGTGACGGCCTGGCTCGCTACCGTGCGGCGCTGGAGGATCTCCTCGATGGCGGGAAAGGCTGTCATCTTCTGTTCGAGCTGGGCGATCTGGGCGGCCAGGTTTTCGAGGGTGGCCATGAAGGGAGCCAGCTGCGCGGCGCGTTGTTCGTTGATGCGGTGCGCGAGCCGTGTCTGTTCGTCTTGAAGGTCTGCTCGGCGGGTGCGAGCCGCCTGCAGATCGGCAGTGGTGCGGGCGGCAACGTCGTCCAGGTCGGCGAGTTCCGACTTGAGCGACCGGATCTCCACGTGTGCCCGTCGGCGGCGCTGGTCGTCGTTGACCGGTTGGAAGCACAGGTAGCAGGCGTCTTCGTCGTGATCTCGGTGTGGGTCGACCCGTTGTTCACACGCCGGGCAGAGCCGTACGGGGAGGGCGTCGAAGATCTCCACTGAGGCGATAAGGCGTTCCATACGGGTCACCTCGGAGGTGACCGTCTGGGCGGAGTAGGCGTGTTCGCTGCCGAGTTGTTCGAGCGCGACGACCTCGTCGACCGCGAGTTGCAGCCGCTTGGATATGTCTTCGTAGACGCTCGTCAGGGACGCGTCGTATCCGGCTGCCGTCTCCGTGGTAGACGTTCCCTGCAGGAGGCTGTTGATCTCCTGCGTCAGTTCGTGACGTCGTTGGCGAACCCCGTCGAGTTGGGAAGTGACCTCGTCTCGTGCGGCCGCTACCTGGTCGAGGGTGCGGGCGACGGGAATGCCGAGCCGTTCGGAGATGGCGGTGACGGCCTGCAAGGTGCTGTCCTGCACGTCCCGCTCCACCGCCTGGGCTACGGCCAGGCGCCGCTTGGCCTGGGCGACGGCGAAGTCCTTGGTGTCGTAGCGGGAGCGGGCGAAGCCGAGGAGCATGCTGACGACGCCGCGCCGGATGAATTCCTGTTCCTTGTTGGCGAAGCTCGTCCAGGACTCCTCGTTGCGGTAGAAGTGGCGCAGGAGGTTCCGGAAGGACAAGGGCGTCAGTTCACTGGCTGTGGCCGGGTGGAGACCCTTGGGGATGCGCAGGTTGGGCCAGCCCAGTTCGCGCAGGATCCAGTCGGAGAAGTCGGCGTCGGTCAGCTCGTCTCCGTCGACGTACACCTTGTTCATGCGCCCGTGCTGGAGGAGACGGGTCAGGATACGGGGGTGGCCGTTGAGCCGGATCGCGGTGGAGACCTCGATGTACTCGTCGGAGACGGCGGCACCGAGAGCGTCGATCATCCCGCCGCGGTCGCCGAAGCAGTAGTCGATGACCTTCAGCGTGGTGGTCTTGGAGCTGTTGCGGGGCCCGCTGAGGATGTTCAGCATGCCGGTTCCGAAGGCGTACTCGTCGATCTCTGCGGTGTTGTGGACGAGCTTGACGGAGTCGATCCTGATCCCGCGGTCAGGGTGGGCGGTCACGGGCTTTGTCATGGCCGGATCTCCTGGCGGAAGGACGCGTTGCCGACCTCGTCGGGGAACAGGTCGTAGATCAGGTTCTTCAGGTCGGTGCCCGACATGGCGGCCAGATTTCCTCGCATGGCCTGACAGCGCCGGACCAGCGGCTGGAACTGGGGGGCCTCGGTGAGGCGTTGCGCGGTCCTCTTGCCGACGGCTTTGAGTTTCACTCGTTCGACCCGGTGGGTGGTGACGGTCACGAGGTCCCTGGAGACGAGGAAGGCGAGGAACTGCCGGTAACGCTGGTCCCAGGGACCGTAGCGGTAGCGGATCATCGGTGCCTCGACCTCGGACGGATCGGGGGCGAAAAACGCGGTTTCGGCATCGACGGCTTCCGGCATCGCGGCGTGGGCCCGCTCCAGGAATCCTGGATAGCGCACGAAGAAATCAAGCTTGGCGAACTTCGTCCGTCCCTCGATGTAGGGACCGGGTTCCTCGCCGCAGAGGTAGATGAGCAGCAGGAGCCGTGTTGCGTGGAAGTCAGGGGAGTCATCCGGGTCCCAAGCGCGATACAGCGGGGGCACCACGCTGCTGCCGATCTTATGAGGCATCGGCATACCTGTTCTGACAGCGCGCCGTGATGTCCGAAAGCACTGCGTGGGCCTCGGCGAGGGTGAACTGCCGACTGGTCACCTCGGGCAGCTCGCTCACCGCCACGAGCGTCTCGAAGTACGCCGCCGAGCCGGCGGCGAGACGTCCGGCGCGTCGTTTCGCCATCGTGAGCGTGCAGATGGCATTGATCTGATCGGCCAGATCGTCGTACGCGCGGCGCCGGGTGCCGACGCTGGCGCGGTACGTCCGACGGTAGGCGAGCGTGGCATCGTGCTGGGCTTCCGCCTCGGGCTCCGGTATTTCGGCAGCCCGCAGCTTGAGCTTGAGCTTCATCAACAGTTCGGTGGAACCGTCTCGCCGCCGCCCGGTTGCTCTGCGCACACTGTCGTCCAGGGCCGCGCCGAAGTCGTCCGCGGTAAAGGTTCTCGGTCGCAGCTCAAGGGCGCTGCGGGCTATGTACTTGGAGATCAGCCAGACCATGACCTCCTCGACTTCCCCGTACAGCGGTTTCTCGCCCAGGCACGCTTCCACCAGTGGCGCCAGTCGCGCCATGGCCTCCGCCTCGACCTGGTCGATGGTGCGCGCCTCCACCAGGACGTCCAGGCGGTCGACACACCATCCGATGTCCCGGCCGTCCGGCAGTTGCACCCCGCTGAGCCTCGTGACGATGTCCGCGCGGGCGGCCGCACTCACCGGGCCGCGAGGGCGGTCACGTTCCGCGACGAACGCATACAGGTCCCGCTGAGGCGTCTCGTTGACAATGAAGGTGAAGCGTGTACCGTCCGGCAGCGGCTTACCCAGGAACAGCTTGCCCAGGTAGCTGCTGTCTGCGGCCTTCTTCTCCTCCGGTCGGCAAACGTTGGCGATGCTGTGCCGCGTCCCGGCTTCCTCGATCGTCTTGACCTGCCGGTATACAGGGGCGCCATCCCGATGACACAGGATGTCCTCCAGGTCCTCCCACGAGACCGCCGTCCACCTGCCTTCGAGCATGTCCAGGCAGTCCAGCAACGTGACGGCATCCTGATAGGCGAACCCGCGCCTGCTCCGACGGCCGCCGTCAGCAGGCGCGAGAGCCACGGCCGCCTCGTGCACGCTGACGCACAGCACTGGACCCTCGACACACGGCAAAATGGCCTGATCGCACAGTTCCCCCATAAGCCACTTCGGAGCATGCAGTAGATCACCGCATCACCCGGAAGAGCAACGGTCGTGCAGAACATCAACCCCGCTCCGTGTCCGCGCCGCTACACCTGCGGCACGGCAGGAGAAGTGACGGCGGCTCCAGCGCGAGCCATGGACATGTGCAGGGGAACTGTCGGGGACGCGCACGCACCCGAGCGCACGCCGCAACGGTTGGACCACGTACACCCACGCCGTGTCCGCGATCCCAGGCTAATCGTGCGCCTGGTCAGGCTCAGGCGGCTGGTCGTAGGAGCTCAACAGCCCTTCGATGCGAACTAGGGAACGCACCTGGTCCGACGACACCACCCAAGCGATCCACGAATCACAGACCCTCCGCATCGAGCGCATCCATAAAGCCCTCCCACGCAAGCGCCTGGACCGTGGCCGCATACGAGACGCCCGTCTCCGACCGGATGCGGCACCTCACCGCGACCGGCACCACCCCTGCCCCCGTACTCCAAACCTTGCTGCACAACCGCGCCCACGGCACGGGGCCGCGGACGTACACCCCCGTGAAGGTGAAGCGCCCCGCGCACCTCACCACCGCGACCACAGGACCGCCCCTCAGAGCAACCACGGCGCAGTCGAGCCGATCACGCTGACGGAGCTTGCCCGGTGCCCAGCCCTGCGTCACTGCGCAAAGTTGGCCGGGCATCGGTCACCGAACACCGCCGGTCAGGGGATCGGGCTTCGGGAGCGAGACTATGGTGAGACCGGTGGCGGCGCGAAGGCGTCACGGCAGAATAATGGGAGGCAGGAGTTGACAGGTGGCAGACGCTGACCGGCTGCCGTTGCCGCTCAGAGCGGACGCGCAGCTTTGGATGACCGTCTTGCCGCAGCGCAGGGTTCTCGGTGTGGTGCACAACATCACGTCTGCCACCCGGCTCCTGGACCTTCTTGCTGTCTTCGACGGCGACGAGCGGATTCAGGTTGTCTTCTCCTGCACAGATTCCTCCGCCCTCGACGGAGGCGTGTCCGATTTCTTGCTCCGCCGGGGAATGCTGACGATTCCTTGGCAAGTCGCCGTCGCGGAGAATTTCGACCTCGCTCTCGCTACAAATCGAGGCGGAGACTTGCACAAGCTTCGTTTTCCCTTGATTGGCGCACCCCATGGGGCAGGCTATAATAAATACTTGAGCCGGGAGCCGGGAGCCGGGAGCCGGGAGCCGGGAGCCGGGAGCCGGGAGCCGGGAGCCGGGAGCCGGGAGCCGGGAGCCGGGAGCCGGGAGCCGGGAGC
>NZ_JBEZLR010000097.1:0-14398 GCF_040652275.1 Streptomyces sp. NPDC048275 | reverse complement strand
GCCGGCGCCTTCGGACTCACGGAGGAGTGGCTCCTGCACGATGGGGACGTTGTCCCGTCAGCGATCATCCTGTCCCACAAGGAGCAGCTCGATCGGCTTGCGGTCAGCTGTCCGCAGGCGTTGCCCAAGGCTGTTGTTGCCGGCGACCCGTGTATCGACCAACTGCGTGCCAGCCTTCCTTTCCGTGAGAGCTACCGGCAGGCGTTCGGGCTGTTGCCGGGTCAGCGGCTCGTGGTCGTGTCGTCGACCTGGGGAAGCGGTTCGGTGCTCGGCTCACCGCGCGCCGACGTTCTCCGTCGAGTTTTGGCCGAGCTTTCGGCTGAAGAATTCCGTGTAATCGCGGCTGTCCATCCGAATTCCTGGCATGGTCATGGCTCGTGGCAGCTGCACAGCTGGCTGGCTCCATTTCTAGGTTCCGGGCTTCTCCTGCCGGTTCCGGAAAGCGACACGTGGAAGGCGGCCCTCTGTTCGGCTGATTTTCTTCTGGGAGACCACGGCTCCTTGACCATGTATGGAATTGCATTGGGAATTCCCTGCATTCTCGGCGCCTTCGACGAATCGAAGGTGGCACCGGGATCCCCCATGGCCAGGCTCGGCCGGATACTGCCTCGCCTGTCCGCCGATCGCCTCCTGCTGCGCCAGCTTGCCGCCCTGGACGGGCAGCGGGACGATCCGGAGCTCCAGGCGGTTGGGGAGACTGTCACGTCGGAACCGGGCCGCAGTGCCGAGTTGCTGCGCCGGCTCTTCTATACCTGGCTGCGGATGGACGAGCCCGGCCATCCCGCGTCCATGTCCGCGATACCCCTGCCGTCGCAGTCCTCCGGACCGGGCGCCCGCCGCGTTCCTCATGAGGCGCCCATGTTCGTCACCGTCTCCGTGACGGACGACAGCACTGTGGCAGCCGACGGTGAAGTGATCGTCCGCCGCTACCCCGCGGCGCGGCAGCACGGCCATGGCGCGCACATCGCCTCGGCTCATCTGGCTGCCGACCGTGACGACCCGGACCGTCGATGGCCGCGTACCGCCGACGTGCTGCTGGTTCCGCGCGGGCGTACGGCGGCCCGTCCGGAGGACGACCCGTGGTGCGCCTATGCCGCGGAATCCTCCGGCTGCGGGCTGCTCGCCGCAGAAACGGAGGAGGACGGGTGCCTGGCGCTGCTCCCGGACGGCGTTCGTGTGCAGGTGAGCTGGCGGGAGCGTCCCGCCTGGGCGGCATTCCCGCTGGCGGCGTCGGCGGTCTACGCGTGGACGGTGCGAGAGCGCACTGCGGGGACGGCCCGTGCCCGCCCGACACGGTCGGAGCGGATCGTCGTGCGCGCCGGCGACCTGCCCAACTCGGGACTGCTCGACCTGGTCTACGTCTGAACCCACCCCGGCGGCGGCCTGTGCGTGGCCGGCTCCTACGCCTGCTGTCCGCCCTCCCGCTCCAGGCGGTGCTGTGCCTCACCCTCGTGAATGCTGCCTTCTTCCGCGAAGAGCGCGCGGGCGGACGTCCAGTCTTCGACGGCGGCCTCCCGCTCCCCCAACTGCACGCGGACGTCTCCGCGCAGCAGGAGGGCCTGCGCGGCGTAGTAGGCCGAGCCCACGCCGGTCATGCCGTCCACCGCCAGGTCCAGCGCCTCGACGGCTTCGCGCAATCGCCCGCCAGCGCGGCGGTTCTCGGCGACACGCAGCCGGGCCTTGGCCATGTTGAAACGGTCCGGGCCGTCCGGAAGACCCTCGAACTCCGCGACCGCGCGGAGAAGTTCACCTTCCGCGGCGTCGTGGCGCTCGAGCGCCGTGTACGTACTGCCCAGGTGCAGAGCGAGGAGGGCCTCGCCACGGGGATGGTCGATCCCCTCCAGTGCCGCTTGGGCACGGCTGAACAGATCGATCGCGTGCCCGGGGCGCTTGAGCTTGCGTTCGAGCAGTCCCAGCCCTTCCAGGACGCTGGACTCCGTGCGACGTTCGCCCTCGCTCCGGCCCGGCATACCGGGGTTCACCAGGCTCAGCGCCTGTTCGAAGTACTCCCGGGCCAGCCTCGGATCGCCCTCCTCCACGTTCCAGCGTTCGAGGTGCGCGAAGCCCACCTCGTAGGACGCACGGGCCACCGCCATCGTGTCACCGGTCTCCAGCGCCGAGGCGAGACCGATCTCGGCCGCCTCGATCCACTGGGTGTGGCGCCCGGTACGGAGGCAGAAAGTCCGGATGGCCTGACTCAGCCGCCACGCCTCCAGGTGAAGCCCCGCCTCGGCGGCCAAACGCACCGCGGCGAAGATGCCCGCCTCGCGTCGAGCCAGCTCACGCAGAGCCTCCGTCTGTTGGCGCTCGCTGGCTGCTGTGTCCGCCGGGAAGGCGTTCATAGGGTTGTAGAGCCAGCGCGTCGACAGCGTATGCTCACCCCGCTCGGTGATCCGTAGGAAGTGATGGGCGATCCGCCGCCGCACCGCCTCGCGTTCGCTGTCCGTCTCGTCGCGCTCCGCGACGATCGACGCGTGGTCGTGGATGAGTATGTGCATCCGGTACGTGTCGAGACCCCGGCGCTCGACCAGACCTCCCGAAATGAGGGCGCTCAGCGCGGTGCGCGCCTCCGACGGCTCCCAGTCCGGTACGAGCGCGAACACGGTGTCTAGTTGGAAATCCGCACACATCAGCAACCCCAGGCGGCGATAGAGCTGCGCCGTCCGCACGGCCATGCGCCCGTAGGCCAGTTCGAGGGCTTCCGGCAGGGGATTCGGATCGTCCACGTCGAGCACCTCCTGTCGTGCGGCGCGGTCGGCGAGCCGGGCACCGACGTCCTCCACAACGCCGGGGACGGGCGCCTTCAGATGTCCGGCGATCAGCCGCAGCGCCAGCGGCAGGCCGCCCAGGTACCGGACAATCGGTTCGAGCTTGGCCGGCTCCTCGGTGGTACGGCTCACCTTGACCAGCAGCTCCAGAGCGTGTTCGTCCCGCAGCGCCGGAACCGGGAGCGGAAGGAACTCCAGGAAGGTCGTCAGGTCGTGCGGTGCCTCCTGCCCCGTCATGAGGACGACGCCGTACGGCTGGTCGGTCAGCAGGTCACGCACCTGGCGGGTCGTCGTGACATTCTCCAGCAGGAAGACCACTGAACGGTCACGCAGTTCGTGACGCACCCGCCGCGCCTTGGCCAGGACGTCGACCGGACGCTCGTCCCTCGGCACGTCGAGCTCGTCCAGCCAGCGCTCCAGCACCACCGCTGGGTCGACCATCCGCACACCCTGCATCCCAAGGTCGGCCTGGAGGAACACCCCGGCGAGGACGTCCCGGTGCGAGTGAATCCACTGCTGGGCCGTACTGCGCTTCCCCACCCCTCGTACACCGCTGAGGAACACAGATGTCACGGTCCCGGCAGCCCGGCACGCGCGCCAGTGACTGTCCATCTCCCGGAACAGAGCGGTGTGGTTGACGTAGTGGAGAAGAGCCGAGGACGCCTCGGCGGGCGTCGCCCTCGTCAGAGCCTCTCCGACCAACTCGCGCACCTCCCGCACGGCGTCGGGACGTTCGGCGAACAGTTCCAGCACACGACTCGACCACTCGTCCGTGATCTCGGTCACCGTGTCCTCGTCGCCAGCCTCTCCCGCCTCCAACGCCTGGCGGCGAGCTTGCTCCAGTTCGTCGTCAACTGCCGCCTCCTCGCCCCCATCGCCGGCGAACAGCGCCACCAATCGGCCCCTGCCCCAGGACCAGACGTCCTGCACGGCGTTGCCCACCAGGCTGCTGATCACGATGCTCCCGAGAGCGACGATCTCCGGGTCCACTGCACTCCCCACGAACGATCTGAAACTGTGGTCACTTCACCGTAGGGATCCCACGTACGCGTCCGCAGGCATTCGAACCAACCTGCCACGTGCAGATTCACGCACGACTCCCCACCCACAGCTGTCTGGCCGACGGCGCGCGGACCTGCGGTGGGCGCGGATCGATCACCTCGACCATATGGTCTTCTCGACCAGGCACTCGCCCAATACGACCCAGGCGGGCTCCTAGCCGACCGCCTGGACATTCCGCCCGTCACCCTCAACTTGCGCAATGGCGGGCAGGGGTACTGCTTCCACGAGCCGCTCCGCCGCCACAGCCGCCGGCCCCTCAAAAGCTGGATCGAGGAGGTTGGGACCGCCCATCCAGATGACCGGCTCCACGAAGACGATGCGGTGCACTTCGACTACCAGCCTGGCAACATGCTCGCTCGGCGGCGAAGTCACCGGTGTCATCGCCCGGCAACCTCGACGGTATGCTCGCCCATCACATCCTGAGCCGACGACGCCTCAGCTTCGACTGGCACGCTCGGCGCGGATTCTCGTCACGGACGCGGGGTCCCCCTCATGCACCGTGCACCATTCGACGACATCACCGATGCCGAATGCTGCGAACGCCCCTTGCCCTGTTCTCCGTGAAGGCGCCTTCCCTGCTGCCGCGTCGTCCTGGTGCCCCTCTTCCACGAGCCCCCCAGCGCGCCGAAGCCCTGCTGTACATCATCCGGCGATATGCCGTGACCGCGATCCGCTACGAGGACGCGCTCCACAGCACCCAGCGTGCTGAACTCAAGCCCCCCATCCAGGACGTCAGCATCCGCATCAAGGGCGTTCCAGATGAGCTCCGTCAGGCCGGCACGCGGACTACGGACAAGGCGGGCCAGGTGATCTCCGTCCACCTGCACGGTCAGGGAATGCACGCGCATGGAAGCACGAGGCGAGCCACTTGTGTCCGATTTCGTCCAGACGCCCGCCCCCCTTCCAGGTCACGTTCTCCGGTCACCCTCCCCGCCTCCGGCCTGAAACGTGCCTTCGCGCGGGCAGCACATCCGGCGAAACGCCTCCGCGGCCGGCTTGCGCAGGTCGGCCACCGGCCGGAATACCGCCATCCTCGGGAGGAGCACGTCGGGGCGCACGATGACCCAACGGACAGGATCCGTCCGTTCGGCGGCACTCCGGCATGCGGCACTGCGCGCCCGAAGAGTGGAAGAGCTACTCCTCGTCCTGCTGGCCGGGCTCGCGTGGCTGGTCGTACGCGCTCAACAGCCCCTCGATGCGCTGGTTGTTGATGGACTGCCGGTCGTACAGGCACCTCGCGTACCGGCTCAGCAGAACCCCGACGCTGTTGCCCGCCCGCTCGGCGACCTCGGCCGGGTCGGCGCCCGCGCACAGCCACGTGGACAGCGCCGAGTGCCGCAGGTCATAGGGTCGCTTCGCGAGCGGGGTGCCGGTGAGCGCGGGCGGCAGGGCGAGGGCGCGGCTCTCGTGCCAGACCCGGTGGTAGGTGGTGTAGCTGATGACCCGACCCTGTTCGGTGAAGAACAGCCGGCCGTCGTCGGCCGTGCCGAACGTGGTGACATGCTCTCTCCACAGGGCCACCAGATGCGGCGGGAGCGGCACCACCCGTGTCTCTCCCGGCGGACGGTTCTTCAGTCCGCGCTCGTCGTGGTTCTCGCCGCTGTCGGTCCATCGTTTGCCCGCCTGCGGCCGGGTGCGGTGCAGGGTCACCCGGCCCCAACCGGCGGTGGGCAGGCGGCAGTCCGGCAGCGCGACCGCGACCGCCTCCTCGGGGCGCAGGCCCGCGTAGTACATGCCGGCGAAGAACCCGACCAGCCGACGGCCGCGGGCCCGCTGGTAGCCGCCCACGTAGGAGACCGCGTCCAGCAGATCCCGGGCCTGGTGGGGGTTGGCCACCACCCGGGGGTCGACCGTGACCGCCGGCTTGGGCACCCGCCAGCGCACCTTGTTCAGCGGGTGGCTGCCCAACTCGCCCCGCTCGACGGCGTAATGGAGGGCGTGCACCATCACCTTGCGCTTGCGGCGCATCGTCTCCACCGCCGCCTCACCGCCGTCCAGCTTGCGGCGCAGCGACTCCAGCCCATCACGAGCCAGGACCGGATCATGTAGATCCACCAGGGGACGGGACGCCTTCGCCACCCACTGCAGCGCCAGCCGGTCCTCCGCAGGCATCTCCCCCTGCCCCGGGCCGGGCACGACGAACGCCCAGTGCCGCAGGGCGCGGCGCAACAGCTGCCCGCCCGGCCGCCCCGGAAGGTCCCACAGCATCGCCACCGTGACGGCAGTCAGCGCGTCGCTGACCTCGTCCCGGGTCTTCGCCGCCCTGCCCGGCCAGTGGGCCCGCGCGTACTCGGTCGCGAAGGCGTACCAGCTCAGCTGCGACGACCCCCGCGACCCGTGGGCGGAGCTGCTCACCTCGGCCAGGCCCACGCGGATGGCCCGCACCAGCTCCGCGCCGAACTCTCCCGCCAAGCCCGCGACCGGGCTGCCGCCGTCCGGCCGTCCCTCACCATGCGGCTGCGCCGGGAACCGGTCCGCAGGCTGCTCGGGCTCCGGTGCGGCGCCGTGGTGCTCGTTCGGGTCCATACCCGCCTCCTTCTGATCGGCGGGAGCATGGCTGCCCGGCACATCCACTCCAACATCCCCCCCCGCAAGAGGGCACTCGTACGGCGCCTGATTGACGAGCGCGGATTGTCGGATGTTCGGCTTGGCTCCTGTCGCCACTGGTCACGCCCGGTCCCGGTGTGGCTAGTTGTAGTCCTTAGTGCACCATGCGCACTTGCACGCGCCCCAATGTCCCGAATTACCGTTCCCGGCCAGCCAGAGCACGCGGACCGTGGGGGATGCATGGCGAGAACCGCGCGACAGATCCTGAACGCACTCAGCCGCTCGACGAGCGTTCACGTCCACTCGACGACAGAACTGGCCGCGCACGTGGACTCCGCGGCGGCGGCCATCGACAAGAAGCGCCGGGAGAAGGGCCAGGAAGCAGCGCGCAGGAAGCCCGACCTGCGGCCGGTCGCGCTGGCCGAGCACAACCGGTCCATCGACCTGACGCCGTGGCAGGTCCTGCACGCCGTAGCGCGCGGCTACGTACTGGCCGGCCAGGGAATGGGACGCGGGCTGGCGGAACACTGGCTCAGCCTGAAGTTCTGCGAGGCACTGGACGGCAACCGCGCCGGCTCCATGGACCTCACCGACAAGGGCCGCTCCTCCGAAAGCTGGTACAAGGGTATGCAGGCCCGGGAACTGGCCGTCGGCTTCGGGCTCGCCGTGGCGGAACACATCGTGCAGCAGCGCTACCCAGACCACATCGTCTCGGTCGTCGATACGAACACGGTGCTGCGAGCCGGCTGGCCCCTGAGCGTCTCCCAACGGAACAAGGGCTCACGGCCCCGGCCCGACTACATCATCGAGGCATGGAAACCCGGAGAGCCGTCGAAAGTCACCTTCGTGGCCTGCCGCGGAAACCATCAGAAGCCCAGCAAGCGGACCGGCCGAACCCGCAGCACCACGATCCAGCAACTGGTCAAGGGAGCCGAACTGACCGAAGGCATGCAGATCGGCCCCTGGAACACCACGCCCTGTCTGATGCTGTCCACCGAACTCATGGGCCAGGGCGGGGTCGTGGTCAATGTGCTGCAATCCCCCGGCGAAGCGCTGCTCCCCCTCCGCATACCCGGCGCCCCAAAAAACGCCGACGAGGAGATCAGGGACAATCCCGGAATCCCCTACCCCAACGCCATTCGCCTACCGGCCCGAGACGGCAGACGGACGCGGACGGTCGACGGCTTCCAGGTGGGCGAGGACGACCTCGCCTGGTTCGGCCAGCTCCTGGCCCGTACCGCAGCCGCCGGCCTGACCGCTTTCTCGGGCGGACGGAAATACACGGCCGGGTATCTCACCGCTCGCCAAGGGCGCGAGCACTACGACGTGCCCGCCTTCGCCGCGACATCGAGCGTCGACGACGCGGACATCGAGGTCGGCGACACTAAATTCGTCGGCACGGACAACGTCTTCCGCATGGGGACCGCACGCATCGAGGCATTCTCCGGAATGGACTCAGAACTGTACGAACTGATCAAAGACGGCCGCGTGGAGGAGTACCGGCAAGCGGTCTACGAACTCCGCTCCAAACGACGCGACTCCCATGAAGCCGGGAGATGGAACGACCCGATCTCGTTCCAGGACGACGGCACCATCATGGCCCTGAGCATCCTGCCCATCCGCAAACGGCGCCCGCTCTGAACCAAGAACTCACGAGATCTTGGTTCTCCTGCGCTCACCGCTACGGGCAGCGCAACATAGCGCGGGATCGCCGGTTGGCCAAACCGGCGTTCTTCCGGATCATTGACAGTCCACCGCCACCATCTGCCCGCCCGTCGAAAGGCCGCATCCTTAAACCCAGCCTCACAACTTCACACGACCAGCCGCCCGTATTCACGACCAAGCAGCCACACACACTTTCAGGCTGCGGTCGACCCACCGCGGCCGGCATGCCCAGGGCTTTGCGCAAGAGCGTCGCGCCGACGCCGAGCGCTGCCGGGCGAAGGGAGACCGGTGCCGTCTTGGCCTTGGTGTGCGCCGACTGGCCTTCGTCTGCCGGCCTGCAGCTGCCGACAAAGCCGCCCGGCATCCGGCTCGCACGTTCGCCGTCGCGGTTCGTGAGATCACACCCTCCGGACAACGCCGCCTGCCGCGCAGACCAGCGGCTCGGGCCCACTCCGGCACCAAGTCAGGGTGAGGGCTCCCACCCAGCCCGCCTGGAAACTCAGCAGGGACACACACGCCAAGGGCATACAGATGAGAAGCGGCGGGACGCGCCCGTCGGCCACCGTTCACCCCGGCACCGCACGGGAGCACCCCCACCGAGCCAGGCGCACAACCCGCTCACTTGGCCTGCCCGCACGCTCCGGACAGCCCCCTTGTTCGATTGAGGAGCGCACCATATACCTCTACGCTTTCCCGAGGAAGTCGCGATCTACGTCATGGCGCATGGATCGACCACCACGGGGAACGATACGGACAAGGCGAGCACAATAGGCTATTTCAATCTCGCGGGACATGCGCGGGACGGCGGGCCTGACAACTCGTCAGGTAGGCCGCTGACCTGCGGAAACGCGCGGGAAGCCGACGGCCTCGGGAGCCGTGTGCGCAGATTCGAATCCTGCCGGGGGCACTCCGGGAAAGGGCCGACTGGCTCCAAGCAATTGCTCGACTCCGGCCTGACCTGGCCCCGCCGGACGGCGTTGATGCTGACGCCGGGTGGGGCCGGGTCACGGGGAACCATCGCCGTCCGGTTTGGGCGGGTCCGGGGCAAGCCTGAGAAGTGGGGCCTGTTCGCGGCGAGGAAACCACTCAGTACAATTTTGTCCTGAAATAGCTATACGCCCGAGAAACGGTGTTTATGTCGTCGGTCTTCTGCCGGCTGAGCTCATCCCGGTTCTTCAACCCAGGCGGCGTCGCGACTGTCGGTCGTCAGGACTGCGCTGCGTTCATCACCGGCGATCCGGAGGCTCACTGCCTCCATTCGTCGGCCAACAGGCCGAGGATGACCTCGTCGGCGAAACTTCCGTGTGCCCAGGCGGCGGAGCGCAGGGTGCCCTCAACGGGAACCCGGCGCCAGTCGCGGCGGCGATCATCGGAGCATTGTCCGCGAGTGTCTCGACCTGGAGCCGTTGCAGGCCGCGTACGACGAATCCGCAGTGGCACAACAGGCGTACGACGTCACCTCCGAGACCGCGGCCGCGGAACGCGGGCAGCAGTGAGATACCCAGGTGCGCGTTCCGGTTGTGGGTGTCGATGTTCCACAGCAGGGCCTCGCCGGCAAGTTCCTGCGCCTTGAGGTCGACCACGGAGAAGCACGCAGCCTCGTCCGAGGACGCGGTCACCGCGTAGGGGGACTCCGCGGAGTCCGCGACTATGGGCCGCCAGGCGCGCGAGTCAGCCCGGGACCGTGTGGCCACGTCGTCGTACAGCTCGCGGTGGAGCACCCGAACGTCGTCCTCGTGCCGGGCCCGCAGCCCGGCCTTGTCGCCACGTATCACCCGGAATGGATATCGCGCCGGCAACGGCCGATCAACCGGATTACGCGTGCCGACCTGGCACTCATCGCACGGCCGACAGCGTCATGGCGGTGCCTTCGCATGTCAGGCACAGGCAGCGAGGACACAGTCGCTCACGCCGGACCGTGCCGCGGCCCCAGGGTGTACGAGCAGTCCATGGCAGCTCGCCGGCGCGCAGTCTGGCAGGCGGGGCGAGTGTCGACGCAGCCCCGCGCGCCCCAGACGAGGACCGCCTCGGTGATCAGTACGCCAGGCGGTTCCCGGAGTGCTCGAGGTGCTCGGCCGCGTAACTGCAATGGGAGCAGCCGGCGATGTGACTCTGAAGATCGGGTAGCAGGTGGGTGCCGCCGCGGCGGGCGGAGACGTCCAGCACCGGCTGAAGCGCATACAGGTCTGGTGGGCGGCGAGTTCGCGATGCGCCTGAATGCACGCCTCCCGCAAGCGGATACGGGAGAACTCCAGCTGGGTCGTCACTGTTTCGGCCCGGCCGTTACTCGTTCGCTTCGTACGGCAGGTCGACCGTCCAACGTCCGTTCGCGGGGCACACCATGCTACGTGCGCGCACCGCGCATCATTCACATCCTGTGGGTGAACCTCGACTGATGCCCGGGCGTTCCGCAGTCGGGACGCCCGGGCATCATCAGGATGGCGTGATCAGGCGGGGCGGATGTTCTCTGCCTGCGGGCCCTTCTGGCCCTGGGTGACGTCGAACTCGACCTTCTGGCCCTCCTGCAGCTCGCGGAAGCCCTGGGCGGCGATGTTGGAGTAGTGGGCGAAGACGTCGGGGCCGCCGCCCTCCTGCTCGATGAAGCCGAAGCCCTTCTCGCTGTTGAACCACTTGACAGTGCCCTTGGCCATGACCGTCTCCTTCAAGGGGAAAACCGGGCCCGCACCCTGCGCGCCCGGGAGGTGATCGCCCTGGTCCGGAGAGGCGCTGAAACAGCAAGAACGCCCGTGATGGCGATCACGGGCGAACGGGACTTCGGAACCACGACTGCTGATCACAACGCTATATCGGCCTGAGGGCAGCGGCTAGCGAAAACGCGCCAGGGCCAGTGTTCCGCATTCCGCATGTCGCCTCCCGAAGGATGCGGAACGATCCGCGCCGACGTGGGTCCGCGCTGTGAGAGGTACCAGCAGGCCCCCAACGGCATCCTCACAGGTGACAGCCTGCCCGGCACACACTCGATGCCGGGCACCGGACCTGCCGTACGGAAGCCGGGCCAGCTTGTGGAATCGACCTCGGCAGAACCGCCTGCGCCATGGCAGCCCAGGGCAACCCGCCCCCGGCCCCGCCCGTCGCGACCGGCTGCCGGATTGCCGCGGTGTGCTAGAGATCTTTAAGGGTGTGGGTTACGTGGGGTCGTGACGGCTGTCGTGAGCCGCGCTATGCCGTAGGGATGAGGTATCCCGATGGCGGAGGGCTGACGGCGGAGGAGCGGGTTCGGCGTGAGCGGCTCCGGTTGGCGGCCGCCGATCTGATCGAGGCCGGGGCCAGTGACCGGGAGGTGGCCCGGCGGTTCAGGGTGACGCGCATGTCGGCGAACCGCTGGCGGCGGGCGTTGGCCGCAGGTGGGCGGCAGGCGCTGGTCTCCAAGGGGCCCGGTGGTGCCCGCTGCAAGCTCGATGCGAGTCAACTGCGCCTACTGGAGACGGTGTTGGATGCCGGCCCGGCCGCTGCCGGCTGGAGCGACCAGTGCTGGACTCTGGCACGGATCGCGGAGGTCGTGCGACGCCGGTTCGGTATCGAATACACCCTGGCCGGGATGGACTTGCTGCTGCACCGCATCGGCTGGAGCGTGCAGGTCCCCTCCCGCAAGGCAACCGAGCGCGACGAGGAGAAGATCGCCGCCTGGAAGGACGAGCAGTGGCCCGTCATAAAAAGACGGCGGCGGACCTGGGCGCCTGGCTCTGCTTCGAGGACGAAGCCGGCCAGGGGCTGAGGCCGCCCAAAGGCCGAACCTGGGGCCGACGAGGCCACACACCTGTCGTGCGCGTCACGGCCCAGGGCACCAAACGCGTCTCCATGGCGGCGCTGATCTGCACCAAGCCCGGCCACCGGTCCCGGCTGATCTACCGCATCCACCTCGACCGCGGACCGGCCAAAGGCCGACGCAAGGGCTTCACCGAGACCGACTACGCCCGCCTGCTCGATGCCGCACACCAGCAGCTCGGCGGTCCGATCGTTCTAGTCTGGGACAATTTGAACACGCACGTCAGCCGCACCATGCGGGAGATGACCGACGCCCGATTATGGCTAACCGTCTACCAACTTCCGCCCTACGCATCCGAGTTCAATCCAGTCGAGGGTGTCTGGTCCCACCTGAAACGGTCCCTGGCCAACCTCACCAAACACAGCCTCGACCAGCTCACCGCGCTGGTGAAAACCCGACTGAAGCGGATGCAGTACTGAAGTTTCCCCGTGATCTTGGGCACGTTGTTGTTACGCCGCGAGGGCTTGGTCTTGCCGGTAGCGCAGGCGTGTTTCGTGGGGCGTGAGGTAGCCCTAGTGGATGTGCTTGCGCAGGCGGCGTCTGTTGTAGAAGGTCTCGATGAAGTCGAAGATGTCGGCGCGGGCGGTGGCCCGGTCGGGCCAGAAGCGGGTGCCGATCTCCTCTTTGAGTACGGCCCAGAAGCTCTCCGCGGCGGCGTTGTCGAAGCAGCTCCCGGTCCGGCCCATGCTCTGCCGGTGTCCCAACTTGCTGATTCTGTCGCGGAGTTGTCCGGAGGTGTATTCCGATCCGCGGTCGCTGTGGATCACGCAGCCGGGTTCCAGGCGACCCAGTGCGACGGCCATGTCCAGGGCGTCGACGACGAGTTCAGCGCGATGGTGGTCGGCCATCGAGTACCCGATGATCTCGCGCGTGGCCAGGTCCAGCCACGAGGCGAGGTAGAGCCAGCCCTCGGCCGTGGGGATGTAGGTGATGTCCCCGACGATCTTCGTTCCGGGGCGGGTGGCGGTGAAGTCCCGGCCGATGAGGTCCGGCGACGGGGCGGCCTTGGTGTCGGCCTTGGTCAGGCTGCGGCGGCCGGTGCGCCGGCTGTTCCCGGCGATGCCGTGTTCCCGCATGAGCCGTGCCACCCGTTTGCGGTTGACCGGTCGGCCCTGCCGGCGCAGTTCGGCGGTGACGCGCGGGACGCCGTAGTTCCGCCGGGATGCGATGTGGATCACCGTGATCTCGTGCGCCAGGGCCTCATCGGCCCCCCGCCTCACCTCGCGGGCTTCGGCTCCGGCCGCCCACGCGTAGTACGTAGAGCGGGCCGTCTCCATCACCCTGCATAGCAGCACGACCGTGTAGTTCGCCTTCTCCGCGTGGATGAACCGGCATATCTCGCTCACCGGTCGCTCTCCTTCGCGAAGTCGGGTGGCCCGGGGGATTTTCACCCCCGGGCTCCCACAGATCCGTACGTGACCGTCTCCGGTCATACGGCTCTTGTCGTCCTGGTCACCAGACCCGGGCGGGCTCGGTCACCCAGACCCAGTGCGCGAAGTGCCGGGGATTTCGTTCGACCCCGGACCACCACGCACGGAAGGTCGCCGACCAGCTTCGCCGCAGCCTCCGGTATTTCCCGCGCAACCACCGGACCACGTAGGCGTTGATCCGTTTCAGAAGGGGATAGAGGGCCGACCTGTTGAAGGCCCCGTAGTACTGCATCCATCCCCGCACGACCGGATTGATCCAGTCCGCGAGGTCTCGGGCCTCGCCCTGCACCCACCGGTGCAGGCGCCAGGAACGCACCACCTCGCCCATCTGCTTCAAGGCCTTGTCCGAGACCGCCGGAGAGAAACTCCGGAACAGTCCGTTCCGCCCGTCCACAGTGCGCTCGCGAAAGTCGTAGCCCAGGAACGTGAACCGCGTGTGCTCGAAAGAGCTCTTGCGGTTCGCGTCCCGGCAGTAGACGATCTGCGTCTTGTCGGGGTGCAGTTGAAGGCCAACCGATTCCATGCGCGCCTCCAGCGCGGCCAGTACCGCTCTCGCCTCGGCGAGACTGCGGCAGTGGATGACCGCGTCGTCGGCATACCGTTCGAAGCGGACGTCCGGGACCTCCCGGTGCAACCACATGTCGAACGCGTAGTGCATGAACAGGTTCGCCAGGACGGGAGATACCGCCGAACCCTGAGGGGTTCCCATGGCCCGCTCGATCAGCGTGCCATCCGCATGTTGCAGCGGGGCAGCAAGCCACCGCTTGACATACAGCAGGACCCAGGAGAGCTCACAGACCGAGCCCACCGCCTTGAGCATCAAGTCCCACGGCACCGAGTCGAAGAACGCCTTGATGTCCAGATCGACCACCCAATCGTACTTCCAGCACCGCTCCCGGCACGTGCCCACCGCGTCGATCGCTCCGCGCCCCGGGCGGTAGCCGTAGGAGTCCGGATGGAAGATCGGCTCGACCCTCTTCTCCAGCACCATCGCCACCACCGTCTGCGCGACACGGTCGCCCACGGTCGGCACTCCGAGGACCCTGACCTCATGTGTTCAGCTGAGGCCGTGACCTGACGCTCCGGCGGAAGAAGGGTGCCTCCCACCTGCGATGATCTGGACTGTCTAGATCAAAACC
>NZ_JBEZLR010000096.1:0-39369 GCF_040652275.1 Streptomyces sp. NPDC048275 | reverse complement strand
CATCGGCCAGGGTCCAGAAAGGCGTCGCGGTCCCGCACTCGAACAGTCCGGCGCGGGCGGTCCCCGCTGCTGGAGCTGTTAACAAGGAATTAGGGTCCAGACAGGCCAGGCCGATCTCGTTGAACCGGTGGATCACGTCCCGGACGGTGTCCTCGTCGACCTGGACCAGCTGCGCGATCACCGGGACGCGGTTTCCGCCGGCGGACGCCAGCAACATCATCACCCGCCGGTAGCGCACCGAGTTGGTACTTCCCCGGCGCACGATCTGCTGCAACTTCTGTCCTTCCTGATCGGTCAGTCTGCGCACCCGCACAGGCTCGGCCACCACACCTCCAGCGATCGGAACCGACGTCACCGCCCATCCAACCGCCCTAACCACCAACCCGGCGAACCTTCCAGGTCGGAGCACTTGGCAATGCCGAACTCTTGCGGACCTGTGCGCGGTTCGCCGACTCGAACAGTCATGACGAGGTCGGTGACGAGGCGGTGCTGCAGGCCACTCGGATCACGCTGGGTCTGCTGGCTTGCCGGATCGGCCAGCTCTCCGAGCAGATCCGGGATGTGGACGCTCGTCTGGCCCGGCTCGTCAAATGTCATGTGCCGCAGCTGCTCGAGGTGGTGGGGATCGGTCCGGACACGGCGGTAGCTTTGCTGATCATGGTGGGGGACAACCCGGAACGCCTGGACAGTGAGGCGTCCTTCGCTGCGCTGTGCGGGGTCAGTCCTGTCGAGCGTTCCTCGGGGCGCCGGCAGTACCGTCGCCTGAACCGTGGTGGTGATCGTCAGGCCAATGCGGCGCTCCATCGCATCGTGTTCACCCGTCTGCGGGTCGACCCGCGCACGCAGAACTATTACGAGCGCCGGATCAAGGAGGGGAAGACCCGGCGCGAAATCGTCCGTTGCCTCAAGCGCTATGCGGCCCGAGAAGTCTTCCACCTACTCGGACAGTTGTTAAGACGGTGTCCTACGTGGTGAGGCGGAGCAGTCGCTTGTAGCAACACAGGGCCGCGGCGAGGCCGAGAAAGGCCAGGTAGTTGCGTGGACGGCGTTCGTAGCGGGGGCAGAGGTCCCGTTCTCCCGCCGACACACCGAGCTGGAGCCTGATCAACTTGACGTGGTGCGGAGCGGGTTAACTCCGCGGCATTGTTTGTACAGGCCGATCGTCGATTCCATCAGGGCGTTGTCGTAGGCGTCCCCGACCGATCCAACACTCGCGGCGATGCCGTCCGCGTCGAGGTGTTCGGCGAGCTTGAACGACGTGTACAAGGCAACAGCGCTGCAAGGACGAGGACCGCGAAGGCGAGGACCGCGGCCATCGTCCGGACGGCGTGGGCGATCTGCCAGCGATCCCGTACGTTGGCCCAGTTGGAGGGCGGGGACTGGGCGTTCCAGTGGAGCTGGTCGGAGTTGATGGGCAGGTTGACGATGAGCGTGAGGCCGAAAATGAAGACCAGGAGGGCGAGTGCGGCCACGGTCAACCATCGGGTGTTTGTTCGGTAGGTCTGGTAAACCAGTACCGCTGTGGCGATCAGCGTCGGCAGGAGTGTGGCGACGGCGAGTTTGTCGAGGGAGTCGAGTTCGACCAGCCGGACCTGGGTGTAGACGGTGCTGTCGAAGCTGCGCAGCGAGAGTTCCAGGACGAGGACTGAAGTGAGGAATCCGGCGAACAGTCCCGCGAATACGAGGCTGGCGAAACGGGCGTACTTCGTCATGATCACGTTCTTTCGTGATGGGTGACCCGGGCGGCGAAGGGGCGGGCGGGACGGCCGAGGCATCTTCTTGACCTTGTTGGTGACCGTCGCGGGTTGTCGCCCGCTTTCTTACCCGCAGCCCGGGTCGTGTGCGTGGCTGGTATTTGTCAGTTCGCGATTCCGACGACCTGCTCGATGGTGTTCGGCTGGTTCACCATGGCGAGCATGTGGTGGGCGACGTCGGCGCGTGAGACGGAGAACCCGCCCCGGATGTTGCGGTTCCACTCGGTCCGGTACCTGCCGGTCAGGGGCTTGTCGGTGAGCTTGGGCGGGCGCGACACCGTCCATTCCAGTCCGCTGTCGCGCAGGGTCTGCTCGGTCACGGCGAGGTCGGCATAGTGCCGACCGAACATTGCCCGGGTCAACGGGCCGCCCAGGTAGCGCATGAAGAAGCCATCGCCGGGATCGTGCCTGGGTGGCGTCGGCCGGCCAGGCACCGGCACCGGTCCGACGGGTGCGGCGCTGACGATGATGATCCGCCGGACGTGCGCTGCCTGCATCGCCGCGACGATCGCGCGGGTGCCACGCGAGGTGATGCCCGCGTCCGCGCGCGGGTTTCGCGGGCCGAGCGCGGACAGTACGGCGTCGGCGCCGTGTACCGCCGCGGCGAGCGTCCGCATGTCGGGTCGGGTGAGGTCGACGGCGACCGCCCGGACGCCGCCCGGCAGCTCACGTGGGCGGCGGGCCACGGCGGTGACGTCATGCCCGCCGGCTACTGCCTGCTCGACCAGGTGCCGTCCGATACCGCCGGTGGCGGCCACGATCGTGAGTTTCATCGGGGTCCTCCTGCGGTGAAGGTCGCACGGTGGTCTTGCGCCCAGGTGGCGTACGTGCGTGCCGGGCGGCCCAGCAGCCGCCGCACGGTGTCGGTGGTGGGCCCGGCTTCGCGGGCGTAGTCGGCCAGCGAGCCGAGCAGCCGGTCGGGTACCTCGTCGGGCAGGCCGGCGGCGAGCATGCCGCGGCGGATCTCGTCCGGTGCGGCCTCGACGAACGACAGTGTCCGGTCGAGCGCCGCGCCGAGCGCGGCGACCTTCTCCGGCTGGCTCAGCGACTGCTCTCCGGTGAGCAGGTACGTCTGACCGCTGTGCTGCGGGTGGGTCAGGGCGAGGGCGGCCACCGCAGCGATGTCACGCTCGTCGACGGTCGAGGTCCTCGCGTGCGGGTATGCCCCGCGCACGGTCCCGGTCGCCTGGATCTGCCCGGCCCAAGCCAGAGTGTTGGCGGCGAAATCGGCGCAGCGCAGGATCGTCCAGTCCAGGCCGCCCCCCTTGGCGATGTCCTCAACCGCGTGGAACTGCTGCCGGAAGCGTGCGTGCCCAGCCGGGTACTGCACGGTCACGGCGGACAGCACGACCACCCTTGCCGCGCCCGTCTCGCGGGCGCGGGCCAACAGGTCGACAGCGGCGGATCCGACGGCACGCGGGCTGAGCAGGATGGCCTCCACGCCGTCGATGGTGGGAAGCTCCGCGGGGTGGACGAGTTGGGTACCCGCGGGGAATTCGGCGTGCGGGTTGCGGGTGACAGCGGCGACTTTCGCTCCCCCCCTCAACCAGGAGGCGGACGGCTGCCCGGCCGACGACGCCGGTGGCCCCGGTAATAAGGATCATGACTGAACCCCTAGTGCGTGTGTCGATAGTCGATCTTGCACGGTGGGTGATCGCGGTTCGTATCGCGGGAAGACGTCACAGACGAGCCGTGTGCCAGGACCATCGGCATGCGGCCTCACGTCGGCTGCCGGTGCGTGGTTCAGGCGGACTGTTCGGCGGTGGCCGCCGTCTCGCGGCGCTGGGCCCGCAGCAGTCGGCGGCCCTGCTCGCCCTTGGCCCAGGTGTGGGAGCCGGGCTTGCGTGCCTCGTTCACCAGCTGCTTGATGGTGTGCTTGCACACGAGTTCCTTCACCTTCGCGCCTGTTCGGCCGCCAAGGTGGAGCCGCTTGGCGGTGTCGTCCTTGTGGGCGAACTGAAAAATGCCTGCGCGGCGCCCCAGACTGATGCACTGGCCGGCGAACCCCAGGTCGATCGGTGCGGGCCGCTTGCTCGCGATGCGGCTGAGCACCGTGTCGGCGGCGTGTGCGCCCAGCGGGCCCGCGGCCTGGCAGCTCATCCGGAACGGCATGTCCGACGGTGCCACCGAGTCCCCGGCGGCGACGATCCGCTCGTCGTCGACGCTCGTCAGGGTCTCGTCGGTGAGCAGGCGGCCCAGGGCGTCGGTGGTGAGCCCGCTGCGGGCGGCCAGGTCCGGCACGCCGAACCCGGCGGTCCAGATGGTGACCTCGCTCGACAGCTCACGGCCGTCGCCGAGGCGCACTGTGTCGCCGGTCACTTCCGTGACCTTCGTGTCGGGGCCCTGCAGCACGGCCACACCGAGGCGGGCCAGCCGCTCGGCGACCGAGCGGCGGCCGTTCGGGTGCAGGTAGGGCCCGAGCAGCCCGCCGCAGACCAGGGTCACGGTGCGGCCCGCCTCCGCCAGTTCGGCGGCGGTCTCGATGCCGGTCGGACCGGCTCCGACCACCATCACAGGGGCCGTGGCGGGAGCGGCGTCGAGGACCGACCGCAGCCGCTGCGCCTCCTCGAACGTGGCGATCGGGTGGGCGAACTCGGCAGCTCCGGGCACGCCCGGGTCGGTGCTGCCGCTGCCCACCGCGTAGATCAGGTAGTCGTAGCCGACCGTGCCGCCGCTCGCCAGCTCCACCCCGCGCCCCGTCGCGTCGATCCGGGTCACGGTGTCGACCACCAGCCGGACGCGCTCGCCCAGGACCTTCCGGTAGTCGCTGACGGCCTCGTGCGTCCCGCCCGCCAGCTGGTGCAGTCGGATCCGCTCGACGAAGTCCGGGCGGCAGTTGATCAGCGTCACGGTCACGTCGTCGCGCTGCATCAGCCGGTTGGCCGCCATGACCCCGGCGTAACCGCCGCCGATCACGACGACTTCGGTGTTCTCAGCCATGGTTTCTTTCCTCCGCTTTCAGGGATTCACGCAAGATGTCGACTTGGCACGCCATGACGGCGTGCAGGACGGATCAGCCGAGGCGCTCCGGCGCTGAGCCGCGGAGCGGGGTGGAGTCCAGGTACCGGACCTCGTAGATGCGTTCGCTGAACTTCCAGCCGTCGGCGGTTCGCTCGTAACGGTCGTGGTACAAGGCGTAGTTCAGGTGCGAGCTGCCGTCGCGCATCCGTCCGAACTCCTGGATGTACGCCCGGCCGGCCGCGGTGTCGCCGTCCAGCCGGATGACGCCCGGGTGGACGTTCTGAACGAAGAACTCCCAGAGCAACTGGCCCCACTCGATCCCCGCGCGGATCTCCTCGCGGCCGACGAACTCCTTGTCGATGTGCGGCCAGCGCATGGCGCCCGCGGGTGTGAACAGCGAGACGACGCGGTCGAAGTCACGCATCATCACCGCGTCCGTGAGCTCGGCTCGCAGCGCCTCTATCTCGATGCGATCGGCGATGGCCCGCATGTCGCCCATCGATTTCCCTCCGCATCCATGTGTGCGTCAGGCGTGTGCCGCCTGTCCGGTGGTGATGTATCCAGCATCGGTGCGAGCGGGCCAGCGGAACAATGTAAGGTTCCTTGGGCTATTCATAACCTGGCGGTTATGTATGGACGGGGGGTTGTGCATGGAGCTACGTGACATCGAGATCTTCCTGACCTTGGCCGAGGAGCTGCACTTCGGCCGCACCGCGGAGCGGCTTCATGTGTCCCAGGCCCGCTTCAGTCAGGCCATCGCCAAGCAGGAACGGCGCCTCGGCGTCGTCCTGTTCGACCGCACCAGCCGGCGCGTCGCCCTGACCCCGGTCGGCCGGCGTCTCCGCGAGGACCTCCAGCAGGCCGTCGACCTTCTCCGGGAGGGGGCTCGCTGAGCATCGCGAACAAACGCTCTCGGGTATGACCTACGTAGCCACCGGCGAGGATCTCGCGCAGCAGCTACAGGACTTGTGGCCAACCGCTTACGGATAGAGGGTCCGAGGCCGTTCGTGCCGTGGTCGACGAAGGACAGCCGGTAAGGCGGGCCACACGGCTGCCCGTCAATGCCGGTCGCGAGTGGACGAAGAGTCAACTCACTGTCAGCCTGCCCAGGCCAGGTTGAGCAGCGGTTCGTTCGAAGCCATGCGGCTGTGATCGATTCGTGCCGGTGTGCCGGGGCCAGTGGGACGGTTGCGCAGTGCCGTCCCGGACGAGGGTCTGGCTCATGACATCTATGACCGAAGTGTCCAGTCACAGGCATGTCGACTGTCGTTGCGGGATGGTGCCTGCTGTCACCGAGCCACAGGGCGTGTCCCCATAGGGGGCCTTGCCGAGGATCAGGCGCCATCACGGTTCAGACCGCCCGAGCAGGCCGGTGCCATCCACCCAGCACGTCACCGCGCGGGAGGCGAACCACCATGACGACCAAACGACGCAGCACCTCCCCGGCGTGTGAGCCTGGGGGCGATGACGGCGACCCCCAGCTTGCGGGCCCAGACGAGCAGCCATGGTTTGTGATCTTCGTTCAGGTAATGCGGCCGTGTTCCATGCTGCGGCCAGGATCCAGAAGAGCCAGAACGAGGGGGAAACTTGTTCCCGGCACGCTCGATTGCGCCGAAGGGAATCGCGGGGGAGAGCTGTGGCTACTGCTCGCCCAGACTGGTGGCGTGTTGATCCACCTCGATGTCCGAGCGCCGTACGCCGGTGAATCGTGTGGGCCGGAAGGCCCCAAGGAGGTCCTGCTCCTGATCGGTTGTGATCTCGGCCGCGACCAGGCGTCCCAGAATCGACGCCAGGGTGACCCCGCTGTGCGAGACGAGGCAGTAGACGCGGGACTGCGCGGAGGCATAGCCGGCGACGGTGTGGCCGTCCGCGGGCAGTGACCGGAAGCCGATGCGCAGGTCGATCTCCGGTGCCCGGTCCGGGTCGGGCAGCAGTGCGGAGAACCGTCGGGCGAGGGTGCTTGCGATGTCCCCGTCTGCGGACGGCGGGTCTGCCGGATCGACGTGGGCGTTCAGATCGAGAGCCTGCAGGACGGTATGCCCGCCAGCCTCGGGGCGGAGGTTGAGGCCGGGGCTGTGGATCACGCAGCGCAGGTCGAGTTGTGGTGACCTGGCGTACCCGAGCAGGCCGACGGTCTGCGCTCCGCGACCGGCATCCGTCACCATGGGAACGTCGATCCCGGCCCGTGCGGCGAGCCGTTCTGTCCAGCGGCCTGCCGCCAGGACGACTCGATCGCCCGTGCAGACCTCGCCCCCGGCCAGGGTGACGGATACTCGGTCAGGCCCGTCGTTGATGGCTACGACCTCGCCGATCGCGAACGTGGCTCCGTGCTGCTCAGCGTCCGCCAGCAGGTTGTTCACGAAACGGTCCGGCAGAACGTATCCCTCGCTGGGGAAGTGTGCGATGGACGTGATGGTCGCCGGGATGCGGAGGCCGCCTGCGGTCCGCGCCGCTTCGTTGGGGGTGACCCAGTGTGCGGGGTAGCCGAGTGCCTGCAGTCGTTCCACGTTGTCGGCGAGCCGCTGCTCGTTTGCGGCGTCCGCCCACTGCAGCGCTCCGCTGGGGAAGTACGACGGTGCGCCGCGCAGTTGCCCCGCGAGCCTGGCGTGCTCCTCCATCCCCGCGAGGTTCAGCCGGTGGTAGTCCGGGTCGGGCTTCCGGCTGGAGTTGGTCCAGGCGAAGGTGGTCGCGGTCGTGCCGGTGCCGGCTCCCCGCTGATCGAGCAGGAGAACGTCCTCGCCGGCGACGGCAAGCTGCCTCGCGACGCTCACGCCCAGCACGCCGGCACCGACGATGATGACCTTCATTGTGTGCGCATCCTTTCTGGCAGCGGCACGCTGCTCACATGGCGGGGACGGGAAGCTCCAGGAAGAACTCGGCGGTTCCCGGACGGACGAGGGTAGTCACCACCTCGACGGTGCTGCCGTCATCGGCACGCAACTCCCTGCGCCTCATCAGCGCGGGCGTTCCGGTCTCGCTGTGCAGCAATGCGGCGTCGTGCTCGTCGAGGGCCACCGGGTCGAGGTAGAGCCGGATCGAGCCGATCGGTACTCCTCTGCGCTGCAGATACGGGAGGGTGACGAGGTCTTCGAGGTTCTCGTTCAGCAGGTCGGGGGCGGCTGCGAAGAGGACGACGTGCCGCTCGACCGACTGCGGCTCCTCGCGTACGTTCAGTTTGCGGCGGACCAGTTCCACTACGGCCGTGTCGGCGGAGGCGCCAGGGAGGGTCAGGATGGCGTCGGCGGCCCTGACGATCCGCGCGGAAACCACTTCGTGTCTGCCTGGCGCGCCCTTTGCGGCTGCCGCAGGGGTGACGAAGTTGAGCAGATTGATCTGCCGCGTCACGTCCGCCACGAACGATCCGTGGCGCCGCTGGCGGATTGCCAGCCCCGCCTCGGCCAGGTCGTTGAGGACCCGTTGGGCCGTGGCACGACTGACGCCGTACTCAGCGGAGATATCCATCTCGCTTGGCAGGCGCGAGCCAGGCGGGAGGGCCCCGGACAGGATCTTCGCTTCGAACTCTCGCCTGATCTGTACATAGAGTGGCACGGTCATGGTTAGACCGTACATTCACTCGATTGACTGGTAAGAGCGAGCTGAACAGCCCAGTCTTCAGCTTCCGAGGCTCATGGGCGGGGTGCTGTTCCCGACCGGTCCCGCGCGGTTGCCAGGCGGGTTCGACGGTGACCACGGAGCCGAGCCGACGACGGTACGGGCGCGGCTGCGCCTGGAGCCTTCCGGACCGCCGATGACGGGCGATCCGCCCCGACTTCACCGATTCGCTGAAGACGCGCTGAGCCCCGTAACGGCCGGCGCCGTTCCCACGGTGGAGATCCTTTTCAGCCGGTAGTCGAGCGCCAGAGGGCTGGACCCTTGCCTGATTCGTCATGTCGGTCTCCCGCCTGATCTGCACGGCGTCCAGCGCCGTCAACTAGACCGTACAATCAGATAATTGACCGGTCAATAGGAGGCTAGAGGATCTACTCAGCAGCCACCTCCCTGGGAGGAAGGCCAGTGCCACCGGTCTGGTGGCCGGCTCGTACGAGGCTGGGAACCATTGAGGTCTTCCCGGCAACGTGACGGTTGCGATGCGTGACGTAGTGCGGTCGATGCGGCTCCGAGCCGGGTGACCTGGCGTCAGATATGGGTGAAGCCCCTGGTAGGAACAGGTCTGAGAAGATCAAGTTCCGTACGGCCAGAGGCTCCACGCGTTGACTAGCATCACCTGCACCGCCGTGCTCGATGTCGGCAGGGAGACCGCCGAGGTCCTGGCCCGGCTCCTGCGCGAGCACCGCTACCGGCTCGGCACCCGCAAGAACACCCGGGCCCTGGCCGTCTTCAAGCAGGGCATCCTCGTCCTGCGGTGGTTCGTCGACGGGACCCGGTTGGCCCAACTCGCCCGGGACAACCAGATCTCGGTGCCCACCGCCTACCGCTATCTGCACGAGGGACTGACCGTGCTCGCCGACCATGCCCCGAGAACATGCCCGACGGCTACAAGCAATCCGTGGCTACCTGGTTCCGCCGCGACGTAGCGGGCCCGGACGACTGCGAGCGGATGTAGCCAGCCGTGGTCGGGGGAGGGAAAGCTGTGAGCCGGGAGGAGAGCCACCCCGCGACACGTCCATCGGCGCGCCACGCCCAGTGGTACTGGGCTACCCCGCAGGCCGAAGTTGTTCTCGGGGCAGGCGACTTGGCTGGCATCCTGCGCTTCTACCGTCGTGTCCACAGCTTGAACCAGACCGAGCTCGGTGAACTCCTCGGATACGACAAGACCTACATCTCTGCGCTCGAACTCCGGAAGCGCAGTCGGGACGACGTAGGGTCTCGCCGGCGCGTCTGCGAGTCTCTGCGGCTGCCACCGCGCATCCTCGGCGTCACGGACATGGCCGACACCGACCACAGGGCCATGCTGCAATGCGGTGACTCCACCGTTCGGCTCGCGGAAATCGCCCGGCAGTCCGGTCACGCCGCAGAAGCCGTCTCCGAGCTGTGGCCACTGGTTGCCCGCCTTGAGGCCCGCGTTGAGGACGGACACAGCGAGCGCGACGTCCTGCACCTGCTCGCCCGTGCCCGCGTAGGGCTCGGCGTCGCCCTGGGTAACGTCCTTCCAGAAGAGCGACTGAGCACGGCAGCGCATTGGACAGCCAAAAGCCTGGACCTTGACACCGACGGTGTGCGTGCCCTTCTTCACGTCCCCGGTCTCGTCGACCACCAGCACTGCAACCTCGTCGTGTAGATGCTCCAGGACGTACTCGCGCACGTCATCGCGCACGGCGTCGGCATCCCATCGGGCCCGGCCGAGCAGGTGCTGCATGCCGTCCGGGGTGGCCTCTCCGGCCCACTCGGCGATGCTCCAACTGTTTTTGCGTGGCAGGTCCGACAGTAGCCCCAGCATCAGATCCCGTACCCGACGCCGGGGTTCAACCCGGGCGAACCGGCCGGCTATCCGGCTCATCAGGCCCTCGAACGCTTCCTGCCAGCGAGCAGGGCCCACGCTGTGACCTGCGGCCATCGCAAGATCGTTAGTCTTCGCACACCGATGACCAGCGGTGGCCGCAGCCTTCCCGCAGCCGACCCACGAGCAAGATCAAGGTCTATGGCTGGAGGTCGCGCTGGTACCAAGTGCCTGACTTGCCGCCGAGATCGGCCGGGGTGGCAGGGCCAACCGAGACGAACCCGGCCTTGGCCAAGACTTTCTGGGACGCGGCGTTGTCGTGGGAGGTGGCCGCCCGCAGTGTGAGCAGGCCGTGCATCGCTGTCGCCATCCGGCACAGCTCCCGGACGCTCGCGGTCGCCACGCCGCGGCCGGCGACCCGCTCCGCGACCCGGTAGCCGAGTCTGGCAGTGCCGTCCTCCAAGTCGTACAGGTTGAACCTGCCGAGTACCGAGCCGTCCTCGGCGACGAGCACGTAGAAGGCGCAGATGCCGGCCTCCTGCTCGGCCAGCGAGGCGTTGTACCGGTCGGTGAACTGGTCGAAGAAGTCGTTGCCGCGGTCGGAGATCGAGGCAGCGAAGTAGGTGCGGTTCGCCAGCTCGAAGGCCAGGACCGCCGGGGCGTGGCCGGCATGCAGCCGCTTCAGCTCGGGCATTGCCCGACTCTACCCAGATCGTGCGCTGAGGCCACCTGAGTTTCCGCCAGTGGCAGACAGCCCCAAGACCAGGGCACATAACGATCTACGGCTGGAGTACCAGAGACGGAAGTCGTCTTCGGATATATGACGGCGGGGTGGCCGCGTATTTTGACGCCTCGATCGAGTGCCTGCGTTTCGCGGGAGTGGACTGACCGTAGATGGTGGTGAGAGAGGGGCGGCCTCGGGCTTGGCTCGCTGCTTTGTCGCTCCTCTGAGGGGTGCAGGTGTGCTGCACAAGTTGGGCTGCTATTTGGCATGTCAGGGTGCCCAGTCGGCTCACAGAAGGCCTTCGGGGTTCGGTGGGTGCACGGTGACGGCAGGTTCGGGTGACGAAGAGATCTTCTTGAAGTTGTCTACCTGGGGGCGCTGACCTGCTGGGATGCGATCGTTGTCGCTTCTGACCTGCATCGATGGGTCTTTCAGGGGCTTTCGCTATCGTGCAGCGTTACACAGCCGATTCTCCCCACGCGCTCCCCAACGACGCTCATACTCCCCAGATTCTCCTCAGCGGAGGCTCGGGGGCAAGCGCGTGCGGCATGGTGCCCATGGCGGTTGGGTGGCTCGAAGCAGCCACGATGAGTAACGGCTTAGCGCTGCGTGAAGGGCCATGAGATGTTCCTTCGTTGCGGATTCCCAAAAATGGGAAGGGCCGGACCCAGATGCTTCGGGGCTGGCCCTTTGGCTTCAGTGGGGCGCATTGGCCAGGTGTAGTGGCCGCTTGGGGTGGGGCCGATGACGGTGGCCATGGCGGCAGGGATGGGCTGGTGGCGCTGTTGGGGGCGGCGAGGTTGACGGCGACGGCGGTGCTGGAAATGCCGTTCTGGACGGTGATCTGGAGGGGGTAGGCGATGCTGGCGTCCACGGTGCTGGGGGCGGTCAGGCTCGTGTGGACGTTGCTGGAGGAGGTGTCGAGGTAGGTCGATTTTCTCGCGGTGCTCGTGGAGCGAACCGCACCCTCGCGTCGGCAGGGATCAGGGACGGGCCCGATTCGGCCCTACGCCTGGGACGGCTCGCCTCGGTGCGTCAGGCGGGGTGCTCAACTGCGGTCGGCCAGAGGCCCCGTTCAGAGAGGTGAAGCACGAGGGCCGCGATGTTCCAGGCGTCGTCCTCGCCTCGGTGGTGACGGCCTTCGAGTCGCTGCCCGGTGATCTCCAGGGCCTGTGCCATGCCGGGGCGTTTGCGCAGACCGTATGCCGCAGTGAAGGCAGCCTTGGCATTGGTGTGGTGGCGGCCGAAGGGGTAGGGCGTGCGTGTTGCCTGACACTGCCGGGTGAACTGGTGGCGGTCGTAGTCGCCCCAACTGACCCACGGCCGGGCGCCTGCGCGGTGCTCGGCCGCCAGTAGCCGGCATGCCTCGGCGAAAGTTACCCCCTGATCGACCTCGTGTTGGGTGAGGCCGGTCAACTCCGTGCAGAACTCGCTGACTGTGGATCGGGCCGGCCTCACCAGGATGCGGTGCCGGGCGAGGCGCTCGCTGGCGTGCAGGTCGAGGACAGTCAGTCCGATCTCGATGATCTCGCTGACCTCGCCAGGCGGCTGGGAACCGGTCCAGCAGGTCGCTTCGACGTCCACGACGTTGACGAGGCCCTCGGTCCAGGTGCGGTCCATGGCGGGAAGCGTAGGGAAGCGCAGGGACTGAGGCACGTGGTTTCCGAGGCCGCCCCGACGCCAGCCCGTCTACACCGTCCTCAGACTCGCAGAACATCTCGCATAGCCTCGTCGGGTGGAGCCAGATCGTCTGAGCCGTGCGGTGGAACCCGAAGAATTGCTGACAAACACCCCTAGGTCGGCGGCGACCGCAGCACGAGGTCACCGGTCATGGTGTCACCCGACGGCTCACCCCTGCGTCGCTGGGAGTCGGGAGCCTGGCAGAGAGCGCGGCACAGGAAGCCAGTCCGACGGGTCCCCGTCAGACATGAAGCCAGCGGCTTTGCGAGTAGTGGTACTCCTGTCTCACAGGCCGAGCTTGCTCACCAGAGCGTCGTTGGCGTCCCATCTGGATCGAGTCCATACGGCCCACCACGTGGTCATGTTGTCGATGAGCCATGGCTCTGCGTCCTTACGAAGCCATGGCTCCAAGCCATCGGAGAAGAAGGTGTCAGGGAAGGCGCCGGCGTCAGCGGCTTGCCGGACCACGGTCTGAGATTCCTCGATTCTCATGGCGCGGTATCGCAAGTGGGCGAGCAGCATGTAGGCACTGGCGTCGCCGGACCGGATGATTTGCCGCGAGAGCTTCTGCTCCGTCTGCGTCTCCTGTCTGTCGCAGTACGTCGGCCAGCTCCAGTGGGGCGTCGGTGGCGCCTGCGCTGATGGCGTCTTGGAGGAGTTTCTTGGTTTTTCTCGTAGTCGCCGCCCTCGCTGTACCGGAGGGCAAGGTCAACCAAGGGTTTAGCTTCTCCGAGTTCAGCAGTTCGCCGGGCGAATGATTCAGCTTCTGCTCTTCAACGGCATCTCGGCGTAAACGGCCGTTACCGGACCGCCCCGCCCCTGTGGTGTCGTCCATCAGCCGGAGGAATCCGGCGCCGCGCCGTCCGTGCGGCCAGCGCCGATGGATCGTCGCGGGCTCGGCAGCGCTGCGGGGTGGGATCCGAGGACTCCTCGGGCTCGCAACTCGCCGAGGTCTGGCAGACGGACGCCAGGCAGTGTGTCGATAAGGTCGGCCTGGGCGGCGCGGATGTTCTGCGCGGGAGCCTCGGGGCCGGTGCCAAGAGTGCGGCGGGCGGTCACGGTGATCATTGTAAGGGCGGCCCCTGGCCGGAGGATAGCGGGAAGCCTGGCGCCGCACGGTGGGCACGTCGCCAGGCTCACCTGATCAACGCGCCGTCCGGCAGGTGGTCACAGCTCCTTCCACCCCGCCTGGGATCGGCAAGGCCGAGGCCCCACCCGGAGGCGGCCCGGTCGGGGGCATCGCCGGAGCGGAAGGCCCGCTCGGTGGCCTGCCCCGGATCGTCGAAGACCAGGCTCCAGAACTCGCGCCGCGATGTCCGGGATGAAACGCAAGTACATCCGCTGATAGCCGCCGCGGTAGCCGAGGGCCTGGAGCTCGGCGTACAGACGGATGGCGTTCGTGTGTCCTGCTGCCCAGCGTGAGGAGTCGACGGAATGCGGTGCTTGGGGTGTCGGAAATACGCGGGGGCCAAGGTCAGTCGGCTGGGCGGCTGCCATGTGTCCGTCGGCTCTCGCGGGACTCACAGTGATGCGTCGGCGCCTCGCTAGCCGAGCTTCCGCAGCACCTCGGCGATGGTGGCCCGGTACGTCCGCAGTGCCTGCAGCCCGGCGGCGTAGCGGTCGCGGTGCCGTGTGATGTCCACGGCCTGCTTCTGCGCCCGTGCCGCGTGCCAGAGTTCGGCCGTATGGTGGCGGCGCTTGCACGTGACGTCCGCGACGGCGGTGGCCCGCTCCCGCTGCGTATGCCGGGTGTTGCCGTCGCCGTCCCGCTGCCAGGCGGTGTCCGTGTACGCCGCGACGGGGTCGGGATAGCGCGTGAATCCTTGTTCTGCCACACAGCGGGACCACACATCCCAAGCCGAGCGGAGGCGCGGGTCGCGCTTGACCGCCTTGTCGACCTCGATCGCCCGTGTGCTTGCGTAGAGCCAGTCCCGCTTGAGGTCGATGCCGCGCAGCAGCCGCCGGCTCGCCTCGGCGCTGCAGGCGGGGAAGTCCGCATACTCGGCATTGGTCATCCGGCGGCCCTTCGGCTGGAGGGCCAGGGGCTTTGCCGGGTCCCAGCCGTAGCCCCAGCGGCGGGCGGTGGCGAGATCCAGGACGCCGTAGTCGGTGCTGACTGCGGTGGCGACGACGGTATTGCCGGGGTAGCGGGGGGCGAGCGGGAAGTCAGGGTGGCCGTGCTCCGCCATGCACTGCCGGATCAGCAACGCCGATGCCCGCTGCGATCGCTGGTAGTCCTGCGGCGTGTAGTCGTAGCGGTCGGCCGGGAGGGGGCCGAGGTCCGACGCCGTGCGGATGACCTCCTGGCGTTCTGGACCGGCGGCGCAGATCGCCGCCAGCACCACCACGGCACCCAGCCGCCACCCCCGACTCGTCATGCGAAGGGATGCTAGCGGGCGGCGTGCAGCGGTCGGCCGTGGGCCCCCAGCGACTCATCCACGCACGCCAAGGCTCCAAGCGAGAGAAAGCTCGATCAGGCGTCACCCGGCGTCGCCGATGGGCGCGCCACTCGGCTCCCGCGACCGCTGCAACAGAGGTTGTGAGCAGTTGGGCGGGCAGTTCGGTCAGGAGTCCGTTCAGCATCATGCGAACGGCATGCTGAAAAAGATCCGGCATCGGTAGGGTCTCCAGGACGTGTGTACGAATGGCATGCCTGGCCGCGGTGTTTTGCTGCGGCACTGGGCGTGGGGACTGGGCGACGAGCCAGTTCCGGCACGGCCTGCCGCAGATGGGCCGTCTGCTTCCGCCGGAGTGGCTGTGCCAGTCGGCCGTCCCCGCTGGCACAGCACACCCCGTCGGCTGCTGGGCCGCGGCGCTACGCTCCCGGCGGACGGCGGACGGCGGTAGCGAGAGGGCGTCGAGGGCGGCAGGACGGTGCCGTCCCGCGCCAGCAGTCATCACAACCCCACCGTCAACAACGTCATGACCCAACACCTAGTTCCTCGCCGAGGCCGAGGCCGAGGCGGAGGCGGGGCCGTGGATACTGTGCGAAGAGGAGGGGTTATCGTCTGCACGTCACCCACATATATGGGCTGACCTGTGAAGATACGTGTAGGAGGGGCGAGTCGTCGATGGGTAAGAAGGTCGAGGAACTCGAAGTGGAGATCGATGAGTTGGCTCTGTCACTCGTCGGATGGCAGGTCGAGAACGTGCGGGCACGGCTTGTCACGGACAGCTTCGACGACACGCACTTCCAGGAGATCGTCGTATCGGGCACGGCGCGGTTCCTGCATGAGGACTGGTCCGACCGTTTCACGCGGGGCGAGGACGACGACTACCCGCCCACCCTTCTGCTGGGGCTGAGCCCGGTGGACCGGCCCGAGTTGGTCACCTACACGCATGCCCTGCTGGAGACGATCAAGAAGGCCGGCAAGCGGCCGGTGCGGCTCTCCAAGTCCAGCAGCACCTGGGAGTGCTCCAAGCCCGTCAAGCCCGAGAAGATCAGGCTCCAGGTGACCTCCTTCGATCTGAGCGAAACCGACCTTGACCTGGTCTGGCCCTCGTCGAAGATGAAGCCGCTGCCCGTCGAGCTGCTCGACGAGACGGTTCATGAGGCCGTACGGCTGAAGCCCACCGCCTGTGATGCCACGATCGTCGGCAAGAGGCGCGAGGGCTCGTTGCAGGTACGTCTCGGTGGTTTCGCCGAGTTTGGATCGGCCAAGGAGCTGCTGGCCGACTTCGTCGCCATGGAGCCGTGGCGGGGCGACGACCTCGACGACGAGTACGACATCGAAGCCGAGTGCCCTTTCGAGGTTTCCATGCCCGGAATCGCCGTCGAGGTGCTGGACGGAACCGACTTCCTGCTCGACAAGCGGGAAGTGTCGCTGTACGGGAGGGTTCCCGTGGGGGAGGGCGCCGCGTTGCCGTCGCGTCAGCCGCGCTGGATCGCCCAGTGCTCGTTCGACCTGGACGACCTGTCCGGCGAGCCGACCCGCGTCGTGGTGCGCGTGATGGATGCGGAGGACCTGTGACTGGCCTGATGGAGGCCGTCGCCGCCCTGCAGGACACCCTCGTACGCGAGCACGTGCAGGCACCGGGGCTGTTCCGCGAGATCGCGCGGATGGAGGAGTTGCTCGCCGACACCTACCGCGACCGGGTGCCGTACGAACTGCTCCAGAACTCCGACGACGCCGGCTCCACGTCCGTGGTTGTCGAGGACCTGCAGGAGGGCCGGTTCCGCTGGAGCAACGACGGCCGGCCCCTGGACGCCGCGGACGTGGAGGGGCTGTGCCGCAGCGCCAACTCCACCAAGTCGCGCGGCGGTGACTCGATCGGGTACCGGGGCATCGGTTTCAAGTCGCTCGCGGCGATCGCCTCCCGGATCGAAGTCCGGTCGGCGGGCGTGCGTTTCGCGTTCGACAGGACGGCCGCCGCGGCGCTGCTCGGTGAGCCGGGCGAGAACGCGGTGCCGCTGATCCGGATACCCGCCGAGGTGCACACGGACGCATCCGTCGACGGCGTGGCCTTCACCGTCATGTGCCGGCCGGACGCCACGGGAGCACCCGGAGTGATCGACCCGCTGAGCGCGCTGTTCCTGCGGAACGTGACGCGGATCCGGACGTCGACCGCGACCGCAGATCAGGAAATCCTCATCGAACGAGACGCCTCGCGGGTCGTGCTGCGCCTGGGCGGGGACGAAGCGGCGTTCGGTCTGCTGCGGCACGGTGTGGCGACCGTGGCAGTGCCGCTCGACGCACGCGCTCTCGCCATGACCGGCGTACGCGGCCGTCTGGCATGCTTCCTGCCGCTCCAGGACGAAGTGGGACTGCCTGTCGTCATCTCGGGCGACCTCCTCACCGATCCGTCCCGCACCCACGCGGTGACGGCGGACGAGTCGACCCGCCGGGTCCTCGCCGACGCGGCCCGGGCGATCGCGGAGCGGCTGCGCTCGCCCGGCGACCCGGCGTTCGAGCGGCTGTGGCAGTTGGTCCTGGACGGCGAGGATCTGCGCAGCGTGATGGTCTCGGCCACGGCATCCGCCGGCAAGCTGCTCGTGACGTCGCTGAGAGAGGAGATGACCGCTCGGAGGCCGTCGTTCGCCCACTCGCCACTCCCGCTGGAGCCGCAGGACGTGGTCGTCCTCTTTCCCGGCGGCGCCCCTTCGGCGCTGTACGAGCCGCGCCATCAGGCCGCCGCCCGGGCGCTGAAGGCGGTACTGGGCCTGCGCAGCATCGACTTCGCCGCCGTCCTGGCCGGCGTGGACCCCGCCGTGCTGTCCGACGCGCTGCGCTCACGGCTCGGTGAGTATTTCAAGGAAGTCGCCCGCACACACGGCCGGAAACTCACTGAGGCGGAGAGCAGGCTCGTGCATGAGTCCGCCTCGCGGGAAGAGACGCCCGCCGTCCCGGACCCGGCCGAAGGAATCCGTGTGACGAAGGCGGCCCCGCGCTCTTCCAGCTCCCTTGCGTCCGTACTGACACGCTGGAGGACGGCGGAGCTCGCGGCGAAGGAATACCTCAACCAGATCGGCTGGGCTCTGCGCGACGTCAGCGGACAGAACGTCGGCTACGACCTCGAGGGAGCGGATCCGCAGGGCAAGCCTGTACGGATCGAGGTCAAGAAAGTGGACCGGCCCGATGCACGGTTCGCCATGACCAACAACGAGATGTCCCTCATGCTGATGGAACCGGGCGGTTATCTGCTCGCCATCGTTGTCGGCGACGGCCGCCACGCCCGGCTGATGCTGCTCGATCCCTCGCGGGACGACCTCCCCAAGGAGCGCGTCTGCCGCCGCTGGGACTGGGAGTTCACCGACTGGTCACGGTTCGCCGAGACAGTCGGCAACACGTGACGTCTTCGCGGCCGGAGACCGGGTAGCGGCCTCCGGCCATCTCAGTGCGTCTGGCCGCGCGAGTGTGACGCGTGGCCGTCCCCATCGGCCTGCCATTCCTCTGTCAGTGTGCGCTCTGCGCTGCCTTGCGCAGTGACCTGCCGAGGCTCAGCCGAGACCCTCACCGCCAGGATCCTCGCCCTCCTCGACACACTGCGGCCCGCGGCCGAGAGCTCGCCGGGCACACACGTCGACCGATGGTGATGTGAAGAAGGCCGTGGCCTGGCCCTGTTCACCGCGGTCGGAATCGGACGGGACAGCGACGGCAAGTTCGCGTCGACGTCCCTCAGGCCCCCGAACGGGCCGTACGTCGCCCTGGCGCGTTGGCTCGTGACCTACTGCGAGACGGGGCTGGAGCCGACCGGGCCAGAGTGCGTATACCGGAGATCGACTGGACCGGCACCCCCCTGCTGCTGGCGCCTCTCATGTTGGCGCTGTACTGGCTCGCCGTCCGCACCGAGCCCACCGTCACGCGCGTGTCCACACTTCGTTTTGCACGGCGGCCAATGGATGCGCGTTGTCCGGAGCGCTGTCCGCGAGGTCCTCGGCGGGGCTTTGATCGGTGCGGATACTCATTGAGCCCTTCAGCGGGGCCGTTCCAGGGTGGGGACAGCTGCGGCAGTTGACGACACTCGATTCGTGCTGCACCGGGCTCTTCGGAGGATGCGCCAGGACCTCGGACGGGCCGCGCATGCCCCGCTTCACCGGTGCTCGCGCTGCGGAGAGCGCGCAGTTGGCCATGCGCCGGCTCGGCGATCTTGAGCGTGTGTCTGCTGGTGACCGCTGCGCCGCGTAACTTCCGGCTGGACGCCCGCAAGGAGCCGTCTTCGGCGGCCGTTGAAAGAGCGGCCAGGTGCCGTGTGGCGGCGTTCTGGGCATGACTGACGTCGGGGCGGCGGCAGCGCGTTGGGGGACGGCGCGGCTGCTACAGCACAGGACCCGGGGGCGGTCGATGACGGTCGAGGAGCTCGTGGCGGCAGTCGTCGCCTTGGCGATCGTGTCTGCGAAGAGGCTGGGCGTCGGTCTGGCGGATCGCGCGGTGCAGGGTGTGGAGCAGTCGGTGGCCGACCGGCTGGGGCGGCTGTACCGGTGGATCGCCGGGCGGCTGCCCGGCGAGGAGGGCGCGTCGGTGGTCGAGGAGGCGGGCCGTTCCCCTGATGCGGAGGCTCTGCTGCGACGGCGGCTGGTACTGGCTCTGGGTGCGGATCCTGCAGGCGTTGAGGAGCTGCGGCTGCTGCTGTCGCCCCACGCGTCCGCCCTCGCCCCTGGCGATTTCCTTCTACCCGAATCGTCCGGCATCCCGCGTCAGCTGCCGCTGGCGGTGGCGGATTTCACCGGTCGCGGCCGGGAGATGGCGCGGCTGGTGGAGGCTGCTGAGCGTCCAGGCGAGGGCAGGGTGTGCCTGGTGCACGGTCCGGGCGGAATCGGCAAGACTTCTGTCGTGGTGCAGGCTGCTCATCAGCTGATGCCGTCTTTCCCCGACGGTCAGCTCTTGGTCGACCTGAACGGGGCGGAGGAACGTCCTGCTGCCGTGGGCGAGGTTCTGGGCGACTTCCTGGTGGCTCTGGGAGTACCGCGCAGAAGAATCCCCGACGACGAGGTTGGACGGACACGGCAGTTCCGGACCGAGTTGGCCGACCGGCGTGTCCTGATCGTCCTGGACAATGCGGCCAGTGAACAGCAGGTAAGTGCGCTGATACCGGGTGGGCATTCGTGCGCTGTACTGATCACCAGTCGCCAGGGCCTTGCCACGCTGGCCGTGGATGAGCGCGTCGCATTGTCGGGGTTGGATGAGGACACCGCCTGGGATCTGTTGAGACGGATCGGCGGCGCGGACCGGGTGGACGAGGACCCCGAAGCAGGCCGCGACGTGGTCCGTCTGTGCGGCGGGCTCCCGCTGGCCCTGCGCATCGCGGGAGCACGGCTGGCCACGTTTCCCGCGCGTAGCGTGGGCTCCTTCGCCCGCGATCTTGCCGACGACCATCGGCGGCTGGATGTGCTGAGCCTGGGCGAGCGCAGCGTACGGGCGGTCTTCCGCGCCGGCTATCAGGCGCTCCCGTTGTTGCAGCGGCGTGCGTTCAGGCTGTTGTCGGCCCTGGATGCTCCCGACCTACCGGCCTGGGCGCTGTCGCCTTTGCTGGAAGTGGACGCCGATGCGGCCAACGTGTGCCTGGAGGGACTACTGCTGGCTCATCTCGTGCAGGCTCGCCGCGGCGAGGCAGGCGGCCAGCGCATCGTGCTGCATGATCTCGCGCGCGCGTTCTCCAAGGAGCGAGCGGCCGAGCAACTGGCGGACGAGGCCGACAGCGCCGTACGGGGTTTGCTGCATGCCTTCCTCAGCGCGGCCGACGCAGCCGACGCGCAACTGCGGCCGGCCGGTGCCCGGCACAGAGGCCGTGACGAGGCGGTCCGTCGTCCGCCGCCGGACGACGCTGTGGCGGGTGATGTGTGGGAGGCCGTCGAGTGGTTCGAGGCCGAGCGTGTCGTGCTGGTGGCAGCTGTCGCCCATGCTCACGCTCGCGGGTGGTGGGAGCTGTGCTGGGAGATCACCGACGCGATGAGTATCGCTCTTGAGCATCAGTGGCGCTGGGACATCAGCAGCCAGGTCCATGAACTTGCTTTGGATGCGGCCGACCGTCTGGGGGATGGCCGGGCCCGTGCTGCGCTGCTGCGCAACCTCGGCGAAGTTTTGCGTGACGGCGGCTGTGACCTGGGCAGGGCCGCAGAGTGCTTCAGCGAAGCGATCTCTCTCTTCCAAAGCTCGAGCGACGCACACGGCGAAAGCGACGCCCTGGGCAATCTGGGAATCCTGCAGCGCCAGCAGGGCGAGCTGCGGGAAGCCGAGCGAACACTCACCGCGGCCGAGATGCTCTTCCGGGCCCTGCCGCTTGAGCGCGGGCTGGCCTGGACCCTGCGGGAAAAAGCGGTGATCAGCCGGCACCACGCTCACTACACCCAAGCCCTCGCCCAACTCGACGAAGCGCAGGTCCTGTTCGCCGCCAACGAGGAAACCCGCGGTATCGGCTGGATTCTGCGCACCCGCGCCGATACCGAGAAGGAGAGCACGGTGGGCGGCTGCCCGCTCCCTCGCCGCTGGTACGCAGGCCCCTGGCCCGGGCACCACGCCACCAGCCGGCCCGCACAGGATCCGCAATGGGCCGCGGCCCGCACCCACTACGAGCTCGCCGCCCAGCTCCTGCACGCCGTCCGAGACCACCGCGGGCACACCTGGACCACACTGGGGTTGGCCGACATGGCCCTCTACGAGGGCGACCACACCGCCGCCGAACTGATCAGCCGTGCGCTCCAGGAGACCGACGCCTGCGGCGACCAGCGAGGCCACAGCAGGGCACTGACCGTGCAAGCCCTGCTGCACGCCGAGGTAAACCGCCTCAGCGACGCCATCACACTGGCAGAACAAGCCCTCGCCGGCCCCCGCGACCACGTCGGCGCCGCTGAGGCCAGCTTCCGCCTAGCTCGCCTCTATGGCGCCGCCGGCCAGCACCAAGACGTCCTCCACACCCTCCAGCAGTCCCGAACCCATCACCACGCCGCCGGAATGCCCTTCCCCGACCTTGCCGACACCGAACTCGCCAGGACCCTCACCCGCCCCGCACCCCGAGCCCGTCGCTTCCGCCGACATCAATAGGTTGTCGGCACCTGCCGACGGTCTGAATGCAGGCCTTGGCTGCCGTGAGACCTGCTGTCGGGTGGCGGGCTCGGCCGAGTGCGATGCGTTGCCGTGGAGATCGGCCCCGGCCCCTCCTGGCGTAGAGAGATTTTTTCGGGGCGGCCGACCTTGCGCGGAGTCCGCCGCGGTCTCCCATGATCGACAGCCGGGAGGGACACCACCCGCACCCTCACGAACAAGCGTGTGCCCGATATATCGCCGCCCAGGTCTGCGGTTCGACCAGCCAGATCAACGGCCTGTCCTTCACGGAGCGGTGGAAGGGTCTGGGGGAGTACGTCCGGCGCCACCCGGGGCCCTGTCCTCTGCCAACGCCGGTCGACGGGCGCATCGAGGGCGAGCCGTGGACGACAGCCATCGACCACACCGAGACCCGGGCCCTGATGCGGCATCTGGGCACTGCGTGCTTCATCGTCATCGCCTACCTCAGCTCGTTCCTTAACCTCGGCCTTGATCGATAGCTGCCGCATGGTCACTCGTTGGGTGATCGCTGGGTATGAGGACGGCCTTCCTCGTGATCCTGAACTCTGCGACAGAATGAAGGAGTTCACAGTGAAGGCCGTGGTGATGAGTTGTCCTCTGACATCCAATCCAGTCGTTTGACAGCGAACCTAGTCGTGCGAGGTGAGCACGCCCCTCCATGCAAGGGCGTTGCCTGCGACGCTAGATCGTTGAAGACGCAGACCCGATGAGAGTCTCAGGCGGCCTGGTCCGGGGGTGTCGGGTCGAGGACGAAGGGAGCAATCGCTGCAGCGGTGAGCGGGGAGGACAAGTACGCTCCGAGGGTGTGGAAGTCGATACGGCCAATCGGAGTGTCGGCGTGCTGGTCAACGGGGAATCGGTCGCCGAGCCGGCGGGGAATCGCCACAAGGTCACCTGTGTCGGCGAGGTTCACCCAGTAGCGGACCCCGGCAGGTCGGGCACCCAGATCGGCGATGGGTGCGGGCACCAGGTGATCAAAAATCCCGCCCGGCAGGCCAAGAGGAGAGCCCAGGGTTACGAAGCAGTCCACGGTCAGTTCCGGGTGAGCATGGAGGGCCTCGTACGCGACGACGGAGCCGAGGGAGTGAGCCAGCACCACGCGGGGGCGCACCCGTCGGATCGACTCGGCCACGGCGGATCGGGCGGCAGCCCGTACCTGCGGAACGTGGAGGTAGCGGCGGACCTCGCCCGCCAGCTGGACGGCGAGCCGGATGACCGTCCCGATGGGGATGTTGCGGCGTCGGGAAACCCAGGACAGGACCTGCCGCAGTGGTGCAGTAATCAGTCCCTGCCGTTCCCGGGGACTGGGTGAACCTAGTGCCAGCGCCCAGGCGATCACGATGGACTGTTCTCGTTCGTCGATGGCAAGTACATCCGGCACGACAGCCTGCCGCCCCGCGGCGTGGGTGTGGTGAGCGTAGTACGCGACGTGCAGGGCAGGGAGCTGGTGGGTGCCCAGTCCGGCGGCCGTGAAGCCATGCTGAAGTTTTGGCCGCCACTGCCCTGCTAGTTCCGTGGCCGCCTGTTCCTGCGTGCGGCCGCTCAGATGGTTGCCGATGCCGTGCACTGCGACGATCGTCACTGCTCTGGTCCTTCCTCCGAGTGACAATGGACGGAGTACGCGGGGAATCGCCACGGGCCGCCGGTGGTCACGCCGTCGACCTTGCCGATCTCGTACGAGTGTGCCTCCAGCCGCACGACCTCAAATCCGTCGGGCGTCAGTACGTCGACGAGAGCATCGTGGAGTTGGGCAGTCGTCGCAGTGATGGGGCGGGTGTAGACCAGGCCGAAGGAAGGCGGCAGTCCTCCCTCCCATTCGTCGACGGTGTACAACTCCCACCCGTCGGCGCGGGCATCGCCACATAGCAGTTCGCCCGGCAACCAAGCCAGGACGTGGGTGACGTAGACGGTCGGCCGCGTCGGACGGAGCGTCGGCGCCGTTGCGGAGCAGGCCCAGCCGAGGGCCGTGACATGGCCGACCTTGCTGCCTACCAGCACGCCGCTCTCGTAGGGGGCAATCGTGTGTACTCGATCCGGCACAGGGGCCGGCGGTCCGAGAGGATCGCCGGATTCTGCATCCCATGCTTGAACCTCCGCCTCGCTGACCGCGGCCACGAGCACCGGCCTGCCGTTCACATGGCTGACAGCCATCGCCCGAGGGCCGGCTACGGGGACGGAACCCACGAGCGAGGCCGTCACAAGGTCCCAGATAAGTACCTGATCGCCGTCCGACGATTGCTCGGCAGCGAACAGGTGCCCGCCTTGCATCGCGATGGCTCCGATCCGGTCCAGCGTGATCGATTGCCGCAGGGTGCCGTCAGCCAGGGACCAGAGACAGACCCTGCGTTCGTTGTGGACGCTGATCAGGAGCGACTCGCCGCCGACGGCGCCTGCGACCAGCTCTGTGACCGGCCCCTCCACGCTGGCGAGGAGATGGGAAGACGACTCCTTGATCGTGTCCCAGACATGGATACCGCCGTCGGCACCGCCGACCACGGCCCACACCGAATCGCCGTGCGGCACAGCGGCCAGCGCGGTGGCCGGGGCGGGGAGGCGGACCGTCGACTCCAGGGCATCCCCACGGACATTCCAGGTTTCGAGCTCATTCTCCGTGGTCACCGTGACGACGTAGGACGCGTCGCTGGCCGTCACGGTGATCGCATGGCTGAGCCGGCCCAGGTCCGTCAATTCGCGATCCTCGGCGCCGGTGTTCAGGTCCCAAGCCTTGATCGTGCCGGACACGAGTTCGGCGCTGAGGGCGAGCTCCGAGCCGCCGAGCCGGATGGTGCCGAGCATTGTGGCGGGGTCCCAGCGGTTTTGGCCGTGACCGAACCGTGGGCAGACGTCGAGGTCCCACACCCGCATGTTGCCGTCGCGATGGGCGGTCAGCGCGAGCTGAAAGCGGTCGACACGGCGGATATCCCCTAGCGCCAGCCTTCTGTCCTCTGGGCCTGTGACGACCTGGACGGTGTCACCGTTCGCCCGGACCGCGTACATGCCGGGGGTGTAGGCGACGAGGGCGAACAGCGGGGCCAGCGCGTCGGTGCGCTGGATCCGCACTGCTTGGAGCCCGCCGGCCGATGTGAGGCAGACGGGCCGCCCGTCCAGTTTGCGCAGCACCCTCGGTCCGTCATCTTGAGGTTCGGCGCAAACATAGTGGATCGCGAGGGAACCGTCGGGGGACTCCACTGCGAGTAGCGAGCAGATGGTGGTGTCCCCGGCGTTGACGGTATCGAGGGTTTTGCCGAACGACTCATCCAGCAGGCCGATCCGGCTGATGTCACCATTGACCCGACCAACTACAAGGACGGTTTCATCCCCAATGTCGGCGACCGCCAGGGCCGAGACCTCCGCGCCGTCGAGGTGCGCGTCGGCAACGATCGCCCCCGTGACGAGATCGTGCAGCCGCAGAACGTTCTGGTCAGTCACCAAGGCAATGACCACCCGCTCCTCCAGATCCACGATCACCATTTGAGTGATGACATCCTTATTTGTCCGGAGGGTCGAGGAATACCGGAGGACTGCGCCGGTACGGCTCGGTGTGATGTCCCACGCTTGGAGGGAGCCGTCGGTGCCGCCGAACACAGCAAGGAGCCGTTGATGGACAGCTCCCAGGGCAAGGGCTGACACCGTGGTGCCCAACTCGTCCTTGCTGATGACGTGCAGCAGGGACTCCTCAGACAAGCCCGTACTCCAGCGGGTGCAGAGCACAGCCTGTTCGTCTTGGAGATGGCGTGCCAGTCCGGCCGCCCGGTAGGTCACAAGGCTCTGCTGAAGCCTCGCACGCCGTGTCTCCAGCAAACCGTCCTGCGCGAAGAGGCTGCCACGACCGAATGCCTTCTGGTACGCGGCTCCGGCCCGCCGTGCCGTGGGGGTTCTCGTCCTGTGAACGGCTTCCCAGATGCTGTTGTGGTCAGCGCGGACTAGGTACTCCGGGTCCATGAACAGCTGGTCGACTGCGGATCCGCCCGGCACAGCGACGGCATGATCCATAAGGTGTCGTAGCAGATACGGTGCGGCGAGGTCCCACCGAGGCCCCTCAGCGGCCCACCGTCCCGGGACGGCCGACATTAGCTCGTGGAAGAGCTTGTCGGCGAGCCCGTCGAGTTCGGCCCCGGCGTCACGGAAGTGTTCGGTGATCGTCTCGTGGAAGAACCGGTAGAGCTGACGTCCGTCCGAGTCGATGTTCGTCCGCAGATAGAAGCGGGCGGTAGCGAGCTTCTCGCGGGCTTCGCCCGGGGTCAGCGGGCGGAGCCCCTGGCCCGCGGCCATGGCGGCAGCGGTGGCGGCTGCCGCCACAAGCTCCAATGGCATACCCTGGCCCCGCGCTTGTGCCAGCCCCACCATCACGTGCCGCATCCACGGGTCGTCGTCCAGCGTGGTCCGCAAATGCAGTTCGAGCAGGTGCGGCAGACTCTGCGGCAGCCGGGCGACTGCCTCGGCAGGTTTCAGGGGTACACCGGCCCGCAGGAAGTCGGCGAAGAGTGCCGCGACGAGGAAGGTGCTGCGATCGCGGCTATGAACGATCGCGGTGGCAACCGCACGGGCTACGGACTCGCGGAGGGCCTGGTCGCTGTACCCGGGTGCGCTGTACAGGATGTCGGCGATGTAGGTCGTGAGGTCGTTCGCAAGGTCTTCGATATTGGAAGAGGCGTCCAGGTCAAGCACCATCCTGCGGGCACCGGGCGCTTCCCAGAACCGGTGGTCGTCCGTCTGCGGCGGGCGCATTCCCACGAGCGCTCGGAAGGCGGGGCGGCCGTCGGGGCGGAGCGTGCGCAGGAGCTCGGGTAACAGATCGCGGACGATGCGGTCGCTCTCCAGGGCTTCGTCAATGGCATCGAGGATGAGTACCACCGGTTCCGGCAGGTCCTGGGCGATGCGTTTGAGCTGGTCCAGAGCTTGCTCACTGCTAGCGGCGGCCGGCTTTGTGTCCTCGGGAGTCAGTTGCGCCATGATCGAAGCGATCACCTCGTCCGTACTCCGGTGCCGGGCATGGACCGCGACAAGAGTCGGGTACCGACGCTCCGGGCGGTACTGAGCAGGAATGCGGCCAACCAGCCCGGCACTCAGCTCGGCGAGCTGGTTGTGCGACAGGAAGACCGTTACCCCCAGCAGCGCCGACTTTCCGGCCCCCGGGCTTCCGGTGACCAGCAACAGGGTGTCGTCGCTCGCCAACCAGGAGCGAATCTGGGTCAGCTCACGGGTTCGCCCAGTGAATAGGCAGGCCATGATCGCAACGGCGTCGTCCAGGCGGCCGGACGCCCGGGTGAGGAAGTGGACTGGGTCTAGACCGGGGTCGAACTCAGCCGCTAGTTCCCGAACTGCAAATCGCAGTCGGCTCCGAAGCCGCTGCCAGCCGTCAGTGCTAAACGCCGGGTTGGCGAAGAACTCCGGTACTGGCAAAGAGGCGGCTCGACGCGGCGAGTGCATCACGGTCTGCGGATACCCCTCGCCGAGGCGGACCAGCTCCCGTGTGATCTCGTCGGCGACAGCCTCCACCGGCACGTGGGACAGAGCCGGAGAAATGTCCCAGTGCCCCAAGCGGAGCCGCTCCAGGGCTTGGGCCGTGGCCTTGGTGAACCGTGCGTCAAAGGCGCTCTCGTCCGCCGTGCAGGCCGCAATCACCCAGGTCTTTCGGTCGCCCTCGGGAACGTCCTGGAACAGTTGGTAGTCCGTCGCGGCCCCTGCACCGCAAACATCGAGCAGGAACAGGACGGGAGACTGGTTGGAGCCGTGCTCGACCTCGTTCAGCCATCGACCGACATCGATCGCCGACACCGGGAGGTCGGTCGGACGGCTATCGTGCACGGGCAGGTACAAGACGCGGCCACGAAGGGCCCCGTGACCGGCAAAGTGAACAATACGCGGACCGCCCGCCGAATCGTGCCGCAGTTGCCGCCAGCTGTCCTCAATGCTGACCCGGTCCGCGTCGATCACCGGTTCACCGACGTTCAGTCCGTCGAAGCGCGAAAGCACCACGGCGAGTTCACGCACCTGCGGTTCAACCGACGGCAGTGGACGCAACCCCTCCGACATGGGGTTCCACTCGCCGTCGACCACGCTCTCAAAGGCCCCAACCCCGAGCAGAAGTGCTCGAACCATTATCCCCCCGTGCCCGTACGCTTCGGTCTCCAGGCTATCGGGACCGAGGCTGGTCACCCCTCACGACTAGATTCACTGTCAGAAAAGCCCAGACGACTGAGTTTGCTGTCAAGCGCCTCGGTTGGATGACGGAGGACAAACTTGTCCTGTCTCACTCAATCGAGTCGTTTTCTCAACGAACCGAGTCGTTCGGGCTTCCGTCTCAGCGAACCTAGTCGCGCGGTTGAGCGTGCTGGGGGTGCTGGATGGCTGTACCGGCTGAAGTGGATCACGCGGGGCCGTGCATCGAGTTGTCGTACGTGGACGCGGTGCACGGGCGTCGTCGCGTCCACTGCGGGACGGTGTGACGGGCCGGTTCGAGGATGTCGATCCCGTGCGTACGTTTCGATGGTCGCGTCGTGAGCGTCACTTCCCGGGCTGGTACTGGGCGGCGACGACCGGGCGGCACGTCGGCTTTGAGTCTTGGCTGGAGCGGGACCGGCTGCTGCTGATTGGGTCAAGGGCCGACCCGCACGATGGTGTTCCGACCGCTGCCGCCTGATCGCCCGCCGGAAGCGCGTCCCGCTCTCGCCCCAAGGCGCCCGCCGGCACACCGTCCACAGAACACCCTGCGCCCACTGCGGCACCGTCGTCGAACGCAACCGCCCTTTTCGCTGGTGTTCCGAACCTTGCAGGCAAGCCTCCTACGAAGCCCGGTGGGCTAAGGGGCAGTGCGGACACTGCGGGCAGGATCTACAGCAGAAGACAAGCTCCTCACGCGGAAGTCGGTGCCAGCCGGTGTGGTGTTCCCGCATTTGCCGCGCAGCGGCCCACCGTGAACGCCTCAGAGCCCTCCCCGACCTTCTCCATCTGCGGGAACGCGACGAGTAGTGCCACCGAGACAGCCGCTTCCGCGCACCGTCCCCCTCTTTCACAACGAGACCCTGGACTCCTTCCTCCACAGGCTCGCCGCCGCCAACCACCTTCCGGCCGACCAGTTGCTGCCCCTTTTGGAGATCCGCCGCACCAAGAAGACCCCGGCCAACACGCTCCTTGAACCTCTCGCCGCCGCGGCCGGAGTCCACCAACGCGCCCTGGGACTCGCCCTGCCCGAATTCCTCGACGCCGACGTCGACGCCACCGACAAGCCCGGCGCCATCGGCCGTCCGCGCTCAGCCCTGCACACCGCCATCCAGCGTCCCGCCTGCCGCCGTTGCACCCACGCCGCAGGCATCACCATGACCGTGACCTGCTGGACTACTCATGACCGCAACGTCTGTCTCCGCCACCGACTCTGGATCGGCAACGGCATCGCCAACGCCGACGAGCAAGTCGACATCAGCAGGCTCCCCGACACGATACGAGCCCAGAGACACCACCGAAATCTGGTGGCCCGCCACGGCCGCCGCTGGGTTCGCAACGCCTATCCGGATGCGCGAAAGATGTACTTCGCCTGGCTGCAGCAGTCCGCTGACCCGTTCGATCTGCTCGACACTGAACGCCGCATCGTCACCGACGGCACCGGGTGTCGACGGTCAGGCAATTCCCCACGATCTGCATGATCAGCTTCACGTAATTCCCCATCCCTGCGATCACGACTCCCCATGGGGACGGCGAATCCGTCGGTGTGCATTCGGCAGGCCATGACCGGCCTCTACGATGATCCGATGCGCCAGCCCGCCGCAGAGCCGTACTGGAACACCAACGTTGCCCGGCATCCAGGCATCCTCCGGTCTGTTCCCGAGGGGTGCGGCGATGCCCTTGACGTGGGCTGCGGGGACGGGCTGCTGGCCCGGAAACTTGCCTGGCGGGCGAAACGCGTCACCGGGATCGACAAGTCGCCGGACATGATCGCCTGCGCACGCGAGTCCGCTGCCGGCCACCCGCAACTCACCTTCATCGAGGGAGACTTCCTCACCGCGGAACTTCCCGGTGCGCAGTACGACTTCGTCTGCTCGGTGACCACGATCCATCACATGGACTTCGAGGCGGCCCTCGTCCGCATGCGTGAGCTGCTGCGGCCTGGCGGCACGCTGGTGGTGGTCGGTCTGGCCCGCGAGGCGAGCGTGACGGAGTGGGCGGCACTGATCGCGGCTGCCCCGATCGTGCGGATCACGAAGGTGCTGCGTCGCGCGCGTGGCCCGCAGGGCATGCCGGTCGCCGACCCGCAGATGAGCTACGGACAGGTGCGGGCTGCTGCCCGGCGGCTGCTGCCCGGCGTGCGCTACCGCCGGCATGTGCTGCGGCGGTACTCGCTGACCTGGGAGAAGCCCGCCCGCTGATCCGGTATCGATGGCGATTTTCCCCATCCTGGGCGGTTTGAACGTCATGTGATTCTCTGCGGCGGTTCCTCCTGTTTCTCCATGGGTGGCGCGGAGTCCGGGATCGAGGGACCTGGTCGTCGCGGAGCTGTCCGTGTTCCTCGCCCCGTGGTTCGGCAGGCCGATGGGCAGCCCGGATGGCAAGGAGAACGTTCGTCGTGGTCGACATCACCGAGATCTACGTCCACTGGTACGCGGGCCGCTCGAAGAGCGCGCTGGCCGCGTCGCTGGGGGTGGACCGCAAGACGGTCAGGAAGTACCTGGCGCCGGCGGAGGCGTCCGGGATCATCCCGGGCGGCCCGCCGATGAGTGAGGCCGACTGGGCCGGGCTGATCGAGGGGTGGTTCCCCGGCCTCGTCGACAGGAGACTGCGGCAGGTCACCTGGTCCGACATCGACGAACACCGCGACTACATCAAGGAGTTGCTGGGAACGGTGACGGTCTCCACGATCCACCAGCGGCTGCGGGACGAGCACAAACTGAAGGTGTCGATCTCCTCGTTCCGCCGCTGGGTGCACGCCACGCTGCCCGACGAGGTGAGCCGCTCGCAGGTGACCGTCCTGCGCGACGAGGTCGAGCCGGGCGAGGAGGCTCAGATCGACTACGGCTTCCTGGGCCAGTGGACCAACCCCCGCACCGGCAAAAGGCACCGCGTCTGGGCGTTCGTGATGGTGCTGCCCTGCTCGCGGCACATGTTCGTGCGGCCGGTCCTAAACCTGGACCAGCACGCGTGGACCGAGGCGCACGTCGCGGCCTTTCGCTACTTCGACGGCGTCCCGCGCCGGCTGGTGCCGGACAACCTGAAGACCGGCGTCGACAAGCCCGACCTCTACGACCCGAAAATCAACAAGGCGTATGCCGAACTCGCCACCCATTACGGCGCGTTGGTGGATCCGGCAAGGGCATCGAAGCCAAAGGACAAGCCCAGGGTGGAGCGGCCCATGCCCTATGTCCGCGACTCGTTCTGGCGCGGGCGGGAGTTCACCTCGATCGAGCACATGCAGGCCGAGGCCGTCACCTGGGCCCAGCAGGTCGCCGGGCGCCGCCAGTGCCGGCCGCTGGGCGGGGCGGCGCCGATGGCCGTGTTCGGTGCGGTCGAGGCCGCCGCCCTGCTGCCGCTGCCGCCCACCCCGTTCACCCTGGCCCGCTGGTCGACGGCCACCGTTGGCCCGGACATCCACATCAAGGTCGGCCGCACCCTCTACTCCGTGCCCTGGAAACTGATCGGCCGCAAGGTCGACGTCCGCTCCACCGCCACGATGGTGCAGGTCTTCCTCAACGGCGACCTGGTCAAGACCCACGCCGCCCTTGAGCAGGGAAAACGCACCGACAAGAGCGACTACCCACCGGAGAAGATCGCTTTCCAGATGAAGACCCCGGTCTGGTGCCGCACCCAGGCGTCCGAGATCGGTGACGCCTGCCGCGAGGTCGTCGACCAGCTCCTGGAGGTCAACGCGCTCTACCGGCTCCGCGCCGCCCAGGGGGTTCTCGGGCTGCGGAAGAAGTACGGCGACACCCGTCTGGAGGCCGCCTGCGCGAGAGCGATCACGGTCGGCGACCCGTCCTACCGCACCATCAAGGGCATCCTGGTCGCCGGCACCGAGACCGATCCCGAGCCCGAGACCAGCGGAGACGCGGGCGCCGCGGCCTTCCTCCACGGCCCGCAGGGACTGTTCGGCTCCGTCGCACCCCCGGACACCCCGGAGGACACCCGTGACGACCAGGTCCACGGCGAAGACGAGGTGGCGGCACGATGAGCGTGATGGACACCGCCCTGCGCGAGTCACTCAAGTCCCTGCGGCTGTCAGGGATGCTGGAGACCCTCGACGCCCGCCTCGCCCAGGCCCACGGCGGCGAACTCGGCCACCTCGACTTCCTCCAGGTCCTCTGCCAGGACGAGATCACCCGCCGCGAGACCGTCGCCTTCCAACGCAGGCTCCAGCGGGCCAAGTTCGAGCAGCAAGTCACTCTGGAGGAGTTCGACTTCACCGCCTCCTCGAAACTGCCCGCAGCCCAGATCCGGGACCTGGGCGCACTGCGCTGGCTGCATGCGGGCGAGTCCGTAATTTTGTTCGGCCCGGTCGGGGTGGGCAAGACGCATATCGCCCAGGCACTGGGACACCTCGCCGTCCGGCAGGGCGCCCACGTCCGCTTCGCCAAGACCAGCCGGATCCTCGCCGAACTCGCCGGCGGCCACGCGGACCGCACCTGGGAGAAGCGGATCCGTGAACTGGTACGGCCCGACGTGCTCATCCTCGACGACTTCGCCATGCGCCAACTCTCCGCAGCCCACGCCGACGACCTCTACGAACTGGTCAGCGAGCGGCAGGGCCGGTCTCTGATCATCACGAGCAATCGGGCGCCCAGCGACTGGTATCCCCTCTTCCCCAACCCAGTCGTCGCCGAGTCCCTCCTCGACCGGCTCATCAACACCAGCCACCAGGTCATCATGAACGGCCCCAGCTACCGCCCGAACAAGCGACCCAAGAACCCCACCGACAAGCCCGCCAAGCCCTCGGTCCGCTAACGCCCGGCTCCTTCCACGTTCCATTCCCGCGGCAGTTCCTCGTCACAGAAGACGCAAACGAAGTCCTCCTCCCGAACGATGTTCAGCTGACCGCAGGCGAGACAGCGCCGGAACACCACCTCGTGGGTGAAGCCGGAAGGATGATCGATCCCGGCTGCGTCCAGAGCCTTCTCGACGGCCGGCCACGAGCTGATGTCCGGGCAGTATCCGGTCGACTGGTTACTCACCTCGCCGACTACCCACTGCCCGGACTCCTCGCGGAAGCTCATCTCCCCGGCACCCAGAACGGCACCACCGCCTGCACACACCACGTGCTCGCTCCGGCGCGGCGCCAGCCGCAGCACACCCGCCGAGTCGATAACGAACGTGAAAGGCTCGGCCAGCTCCACCGCGGCCAGATTCGAAGCCCAGTCATCGAAGTCCGCCGCCGAGTGGATGCTCCGGCCCTCAGCCTCCGGCCGAACAAGGGCCCGCAGATCAGGCGGTCCCACATACCGATAGCTCCACCCCAGCAAGTTCACGCTGGCCAACGTAATGCCCTCGCGAGGCCAAGGCCTGGGGAATTACGTGAACTTACCCCTGGGGAATAACGCGAACGTTCACACCGGGAAACTCCCCTCTCCCGACCTGACGCTCACGATGGTCTTCCACCCTCAAATCGTGACGCTCGCCGGACTTCTCGCCGGCCGGGAGTGGGAACGCCGCGCTGTCGCTACCGGCCACGTCACCTGGCTCGTCGAGCAGATCACCGTCCGCAACATCCTTCTCGGCTACGTCCCCAAGGACCGCAAGGACCCCCTGATCCAATGGGCTGAGCAGCATTTCTCCACCCACAAGTTCGTCGCCTTCCACCGAAGCCCGAGGATCTACGACGCGTTCTTCCCTCGCGAAACGATCCCGCCACCGCGCCAGCCCAGTGAAGCCGACGCGGAAACACGGTGGAGCCCGTTCCACCCCTACTACCGCTGCTGAGCCTGAGTACAGCCGGGTCGTGAGGTGGCCCAGATGGAGGGTCACACGGTGAGGGCGCCGCCGACGAAGGTACGTTCTGGCGGTGACGCCACGAGTTCGACCATGGTGCCGGCGCGGAGGTCATCGCCGACGACGCGCGTGATCGCGTCGGTGAGCGCGGTGCCGAGGCGCGCGGTGATCTGGGCGGCGTCGGGGCGGTCGAAGACGCCAGCGCGGACGCCCAAGATCACCGAGGCGTTTGTGTCCACGGCCTTGCCGCCCTGCGCGAAACGGCCTGCGGGGACTCCGGCCAGGCGGACGCTGACGAGGTCGCGGGCCCATTCGCCATAGACGTCGACGATAGCGTCGGTCAGTGCGGCGACGAGCATGGGTTCGTTCCCGGTCAGCCTGTTCTCTGGAAGGTGGACGGTCAGATGCGGCATAGTGGACCTCGTTCCCTTTGAATCCAAAGCCTTTGTTTTTAAAGGTATCTGGAAGAGGTCGCTGATGTCCACGGAATCGGACGGTCCAGCCGTCAATGAGGCCGTCCGCACCCTGCTGTTGCTCATGCCACGGCTCGTGGGCCGCGCCAAGCGTCTGCCCATACCTCCGGCGCTCCAGGGTCTGGACCTGGCACCGCGACACCTCGCGCTGCTGGCCCACCTGGAGTACGACGGCCCCACCAGCATCAACGAGCTGGCCGCTCGGCTGGAGGTGGCCCCGACGACCGTCAGCCTCATGGTCAGCGAGCTGTCACGGCCGGGCGTCCTGCAGCGCACCGCCGATCCCGCCGACCGCCGCCGCCGCATCATCGCCATCGCCCCCGCCTACGCCGCACCGATCGGCGAATGGCTTTCTGGCAGCGCCTCTGCCTGGGAATGCGTCATGCGCGGTCTCGACCCCGCGGAACGCGCCACAGTCATCACCGCTCTGCACGCCTACGAGGCCGCCTTGGAGCAGGCGGGCGACCAGCATCGGAACGCGCAGCTGCGTTAGCGGGCTTGGCGGAGTCTGCATAGCGCGGCCTGCTGACACAGCCGCTCTCGCTTCTCACCAACATTTTCCCGCCTCGAGATCGCTTGATACTCCATGTCCGCAACGGACTGATCACGCGAGTCCGTGACTACATGGACGGCTCAGAAGTCGCCAGCGCCAGGGCCTGACGGCCCGACCAGTACAGCGGAAGCCCGACCTATGAGACCGGACAGCACTGTCCCGTCTCAAAGGATCTGGTTCTTGGCTCGGTTTGTGACCTGCGGCGACCAGATCATTTGAGACGGGTTGCACGCCGACTTCTCAACTGAGGTGGTCCCGCAGCGACGGATGCCAGCCTTTGTCTCAGTCGATCTGGTTCGGGTCGGGCGGGCTGAACTGACACCAGCTCTGGGTGACCAGCCATTCCTGGTAGTTCCGGAAGATCATGGAGAGGCCGCCGGCTTGCTGCCGCTCGCAGGCCAGCATCGGCTGGACCGCGTCCCGGGGCGACGCGGTCGCTTCTCGGGCACTCACTCCCGGCTGGAGAGAGGAGCCCGTAGCTCCACGCGGAGTCGGATCGACGTGTCGATGGGCAATCCCGTGCTGGAGTAGCGGAGCTCCTTCGAGAAGTTCGCGATGAGATCGAGATCCCGAAGCTGATGCTGCAGCTCGGAGGCCAGTGCCTCCTCAGTGTCGACGGGAAGTCGATCTTCGTCCATCTCGACCAGGTACTGAAGATGCTGGTCAATGGCCTCCACTGCCCGCGCGCCGGTCCAGATGGCGAAGTCCTGGCAGCCGAACAGGTAGGCATGCGCGGCATACAACGCTGCCGCCGCGGCGGACTCGTCCGCATCATCCGGCCCGTCCTGGCCGTCGTTGTGGCAGTACTCGCTGAGCATGTACTCGGCGACATCACGGTTGACCGCCGAGAAGGCCGTCGAGTCACCGAGAGTGCCCTCCCACACGGAATTCAGCAGGGGGTGCAGGCTCAGGGTGAACGGCGCCTGCTCGTCCTCGGGCAATGCCTCGTGCCAGCTCATAAGCCGTTCCGCAACACCGACGGCGAAGACACCACGCTCGCCGGACGACACCGACTTCAGTCGCTCCTCCACCAGCGCCGACAGCTCCTGCCACGTATCCATTCGAGCCGCCCCAGAGTTGTGATACCAGCGTGCTCACGCCAGCCACGAAGATCGTCTCAGGCGCCAGTGACAACACCTCCCGCGAGACCCCAGCAGCCTCTGCAGTCATCAGCGAAGGCTTCTCCGTCGGCGGGGGGCCTGACAGACCAGATCATCGGAGACGCCCAGCGAATCAGACCAGATCATTCGAGACCAGGACCAGATCCACTGATACTGAACAAGCACTCAGCCTGTTCGGTCCTGGCCCCCGAGATTTGTCTCAACGAACCAAGTCCCCGCGTCTCACCCAATGCAGTCCACGCAGATCAGCGAGGCGCGGACGACTAACTTCGTTGAGACAGGAAAGAACTGTCCGCTGTCTGAGGCGCCCCGAAGTTCTCGGACAGCGGTCCCCATAGGATCGAAGCCCAGAACGGCGGAGAGAGCACGTGGCACAGAAGCGTAGGAAGTTCAGTCCTGAATTTCGGGACGAGGCGGTCAAGATGGTGGTCGTGGAATCCCGCCCGATTGCCGAGGTCGCCCGAGAGATACAAGTGAACGAGGGAACGCTGGGCACCTGGGTCAGCCGGTACCGGCAGGAGCACGCCGGGGAGGAGCCTCCGCTGAACATCAGCGAACGTGCCCGCCTGCGCGAACTGGAACGCGAGAACCGGGAACTCCGCATGAAGACCGAGTTCTTGGGAAAAGCGGCGGCCTTCTTCGCCCAGGAATACCGGTGACGGAGAAGTACGAGTTCATCGACGGCGAGGCCGGTAACTTTCCCGTGCAGCAGATGTGCACCTGGGCGGGAGTGTCCACGTCGGGCTTCTACCACTGGAGATCGAGGCCATTGTCGGCCACCGCGAAGCGCCGTGCGGAACTGAGGGCTGTCATCCTCCAGGTGTTCTCCGACTCTCAGGAGACCTACGGCTACCGGCGTGTCCACGCCGCGCTCCAGCGGATGAACGTGCAGCCGGAGCGGAACTGGTCCGCGCGCTGATGCGCGAGCTCGGCCTGGTGCCATGCCAGCCGCGGCCCTGGCGGGCGACCACGATCGCCGATGATGCGGCGCTGGCCACGCCCGACCTGCTGGCCCGTGACTTCACCGCTGACGCTCCCGGGCGCAAACTGGTCAGCGATATCACCTACGTTCACACCTGGGCCGGGTTCCTTTATCTCGCGATCATCATCGACTGCCACACCGAAGCGGTGGTCGGCTGGGCGATGGCCGACCATATGGAGACCTCTCTCATATCGGATGCACTCGATATGGTGGCCCGGAACATCGACCTCGCCGAAGGCTGCATATTTCATTCCGATCGCGGCAGTCAATACACGTCTCGGGAACTTCGTTGCAAGCTCAGTTCGTTGGGCCTGCGAGCGTCGGTCGGTCGCACCGGTGTCTGCTGGGACAATGCGATGGCTGAATCATTTTTCGGTGCCCTCAAAAACGAACTCGTGCACCGAACTACGTTCCCAACACGCGCACACGCCCACCGGGCTATCGTCCGCTACATCGAGATGTTCTACAATCGAAAGCGCCTCCACTCCGGACTCGGCTACAAGACTCCCGCAGAAGTCCACGCCGAGTACGAGGAGTTGCAGGCAGCGGCATAGGCAGAACCCTCAACACCGCTGTCCGAGAAGCGCAGGGCCGCTCAGGTGGCCTGAAGGCTGGCCGACGCAGTCTCGATGAGCCCCTTTTCTGGGCAGGCGTTTGAAAGTCGCATCCAGCCTTCCAGGCTGTAGATACAACGATCATCAGACAGCAGGGACACCCACCGGCAGGTCCGTACGAGCGATCGAGTCGCCACTCTTAATCAGCAGTCATGGGGCGCCCCGGAAGGCCGGCCGACGGAGTCGTGGAGAGCCCTTTGATGGGCAGGCTGCTACGAGTCGCATCCGACCTTCCTGGCTGGACGCGGAGCATACAGCCCGACCGGGTGCCCACCTGCACGCCCGTACTGTAGCGATCCTGATCGCAGCTCTTAATTAGCAGCGAGGGCGAGCAGCGGCACCGGTGTCCCGGGGCTGCCACTCATGCCCGATCGAGCCTGCTTGAAGGGTACGGGCGTTTGACAGCGAACCCAGTCGTTTCGGCTTCCTTGCCAGCGAACCTAGTCGGACTCCAAAATGCGGTCGAGTGTCCGGCGCCCCATTCTGCTCATCGTCGGATTGCTCTCGACGTAGTACCAGACAACACCCATGGCCTGTTCGAACGCCCATGCCTTGCCGCGCTCCCACTCCAGATCGTCACAGGCCAGTGTCTGCCGGAGCACTTCCCGCGGGCCTGGCTGCAACAGGTGCCAGGCACTGGCCAGATCCAGCGCGGGGTCGGCCGGGCCGAAGCCGCCGGTGTCGAGTACGCCGCTGAGCCGGTCTCCCGCGACCAGTACGTTGCCGGGAATCAGGTCACCATGGCTCATCACGTCGGCAGCCGTGCGTGGCAACTCCCGGAGGTGGCTCCACACTTGGCGCAGCCGGGGCACGTCGAGCAGCCCCTTGCTCTCCGCGAAGCACTTCGCCATCCAGTCGTCGTGGTGAGCGAGAACGCCGCCACGGTTCTCGCCGCTGAAACGCCGCCCCCGCGTCTCGGCGTCCCGCAGGGCTGCGATGAAGGCCGCAAGGTCCTCGGCGAAAGCGTCCGACCCACTCGGGTCGGCATCGAAGGCGACCGTTCCCGGCAGCCATGTCTGGATCGACCACGGCATGGGGTAACCCGCTCCAGGCTTTCCCAGGGCGACGGGTTCCGGAACGGGGAACCGAGACACCTGTGCCAGCTCCGCGCACGCCTGGGCTTCCCATTCCAGAACCGCCAGCGCCTCCGCGGCATCGGTCAGACGCAGCGGGAAACGCGCGGAGAGGTCGTCCCCGATGCGGAAGATGGCGTGGACCGTCCCGGTCGACGACAGGAGTTGGATCGCCTTGCCGCTCCACTGAGGGAACTGTTCTTGGATCAAGGTCGCAACGATGTCGGTGGTCACGTCCACTTGGTCATCGTGCATGGTCAATCTCGCAGGCCCTTCCACTAATCCAGTTCGAAACGACGGAAGCAGTCCAGATCAACTGAGACGACAGCCAGTATTCAGACGCCAGGTTCCAGATCAACTGAGATTTTTTCGGCCACCCAGGTGTCTCAACCGTGCTGGTCGCCCCAAGTCACAGCCGCGGCTTCGGACCAGATCACTTGAGACGGAACGTGAGAGGCACCCACCGAGAGCGATCGTTTGCCATCGAACCTAGTCGCTCAAGGTCAGGGCGTCGCAACCGACTAACTTGGCTGTCAAAGGAGTGCGCCACGAAGCGCTATGCAATCGAGTGGAGGTGAAAGACCTTCTCCGCCGGGCCGTCGCAGCGGTCTGGTGAAGCTGGGGGC